>CAQBGY010000432.1 GCA_948759685.1 uncultured Eubacterium sp. | reverse complement strand
ACCGGTGCACTTCTCGGTTAGATTTCATGGCGCACTTCTCGATTAAATTTTACAAGCAGAACACGAATGTGTCACGCACGAGGTCAAGACGGGGGAGTGTCGTAAGGTCGAGCTTCATTATCGCTTTCAGCTCGTTTTCGCTCAGAAATTCCCTGTCTGACTTTGTCCGGGTATAACGCTTGCCGATAAACGGGTCGTCGTCAATCCACTTGTTGGCGATACCGACCCTCACGACATTCTTCAGATAGCGGATATACTTCACTGCGGCATTGTTGGCGCACATTTTTCTTACACGCAGGAAATGCTCAAAATCGTCAACCATTCCCGATGTAAGGTTCTTCATCGGAATGTCGGACACATTCTCCTTCATCATCAGAAATTCTGACAGATACTTCTCGCAGCGTTCCCAGCGAAGCACGGTAGCCTTGCAGATGTCGCCGCGCTCATACTGTTCCCTCACTTTCACGTTAACCTCCCGGAAAGCCTCGCAAAGCATCTTGGGCTTTTCGAGCTTGCCGAGGAACGCTCGTTTAAGCACATCCGGATTTATCGGCTCGTCACGCAGAACGAGCCGGTTGTGGATTTCGCAGATCTTGGTGCGCACCGTGTCAAGATAGCGGTTAAGCTCAAGGTCTTTCTTTGTCTTGCCTTTTGACTGACCTTTCGCGGCATTCCAGTCATCGGGTCTGACAGTGCGGTTGACATATATTTCAGCACGCTGTCCGTTCATCGTGATACGGAGGGTTATCGGCAGCTCACCCTCCTTGTTGGCTCTTTTCCTCGCGATGAAGTTCAAGGAAAAGTAGCTTTCATTGGATAGTTTCATTTTGTCTTGTGGCTTTAATGGTATCTTAAAGATACGCAAATTTTTTCAGTTTTACAATCTGTAAATACCAGAAGACATCAGAAAAACGGGGTGTAAAGAGGGAGCAAAATCACATTTTCTATGGTTTTCGCTGATTTGCTCCCCGATTTGCTCCCTTTTTTAACAATTATTCAAATGGAATATTCTTAAAAAAGAAAGTGCAGACAGGTGGTTGACAAGCCGGATTCAGAGGTTGGCATACTTTGACAAAAGTGCTGTAATGTCTGCATACTGTTCCCTCTGAAGCTCCCTCAGGAAGCAGGTATAAAGTAGTCGCAATCGGCGCAAAATATTGAAATGCAGTCAACTAACCTCTAAAAAGGGAGCAAATTCAGTGTAAAATTTCTTGCTCCCTTTTTGCACACCGGATATTGCCATATATTGCGCTGATTTGGGGTAGGAGGCAAAAAGCAAAACCTCCGAAAATCGTTGATTTTCAGAGGTTTTCTTCGATTTGATAAATCTTATCGTGATCCGCCTGGGGCCGTTAAACTCCGACGCTGTATGGTGAGCATCAATGAGTTATCTCGGCTTGTGCCAATCGACTCACTTATCTATCACGCTCATACTTCAATGTTCTTCACCGAATTTCAAAATCCAGTATTGCAAAGGTACTAAACCTTTTCCATTCACCAATACAACAGACTGTTAAAAATGCTTGGGCTCATTATACCTGGGGGCATGGGGTCAAATCCTTTTCACTGTATTCTCCGCTGCCATTGTTACAGCACTTAATTTCGGCAATAATTTGAGTTTATTGCCGAAGTTAAGTCGAGCTAAGATAAATGAGATTCTAATAATGATAAAACAATCTACCTCACTGTTCCCTGTTAATGGCACAATTAATTACATAATTTGCTGAACCTATTTAATTCTCATCATCTTTTTATAGTGTTTCCCATATCCCATAGTCTCAAATACTTTTTTCAAAGCATCCATAAATATCTCATAATCAAATTCTTTAAAGTCATATATATTTTGTCCTAAAGAATGAGATTCTCTGTTAATGTAACGATAAAATGCCTGATATTTAGGTTTTTTGAAGATATCCTGATTAAACACGTTGTTTAAGTCGCGTTTTTCCACAAAATTGAAGAAATATTCAATGATATTTCTCATACAATTAGCTATAAGTGCTGGGTTGGCTTTAGGATCCCGAATTGCCATCCAGTATGCATGATAGTCGCTTTGGATATGCTCATAATGCATAATTTCTATTTTGCTTCCTTCTTCATTTTTCGAAACTCTAAAGAGAGCTTGCGCAGCATGTCGTCTATCCTCAACGATTTCCGTCATTTCATAAAAGAAATATAGACTGTGGGTTAAAATAAAAACCTGCTCAAACTTTGGAGTAACAATAATTTGCTGATTTTCTTTATCAACCTTTAATTCTGGATAAAATAGATTCCGAAGTAATCGACCAATGTTAAACACATAAATGTTGGAAAGGCTTGACACGGGATCATCTATCACAATAATACGTTTTTTATTGGTAGAAGATTTATCTAAAAGACCTTGGCAAGTTTCTATGAAATAAAGAATACTAATTATAGTCCGTTCTCCTTCACTAAGTGTTTTGAAAATAGATTTATTCTCATTTTCTCGTACAATTCGATATAACCCCTCTTCATGATCGCATTTTACAATTTTGAAATCCGTAATACCCATATCAATAAGCATAGAATTAATATGAATTATAGCGTCGTCTATGTTTATAATCTTTTTTTGTTCCTCTTCTATGAGCATACTAACGGCTCCCATTTTTTCTCGATATTCTTTTTCGGAAGCCATAACTTTTTTAATTTTTTGTTCAACTGTTGTCTGTTGTTCTATAAAGTCCACGATTGATTGTGTGTATTCAACGCGCAGTAAGTTCCAAAATTTCGTCTTAACTAAAGAGAGTTCTTGCGAAATTTTAGATAGCCGTTTATTGAAATCTTCGATTAGTGTATTAGCTTGAGCTATTATTCCATTTACGACATTTAATTTTAATGATGAATTGTCTAACTCAATAATGGAACTGGGATGACGATATTTATCTCTAATCTTACTTATATTTGAATTAAGAACTTCGAAATATGCCTTTAATGCTTCTTCATAAGGTTGAACTAAGTGTTTAACAATTTCAATATGTGAAAAATCTATTGTTACAATTTCTTTAATTGCAGATGAATATGCTAAGCCTTTAGCTTCGATATAAGCAAGCGCACGCTCATAATCTTCATTAAAATACTCTTTTAACAAAGATATAATATCTTCCGAATATGGCCTTTGACAGAACGGGCATACACCATTTGTATCAAAGGACATGCCAGTTTTTACCCAATCCGAATTTTGTAATTGATTGATAAGTTTCGCAACTCTACTATCCTTATTCCCGGTAATTACATCTTTGAAAATAGGATCTAATTCGACATCTGCTGCTTTAAATTCGATGGTAGGTATAGTAGCGATTTGACTGCCCTTAAACTCATTCAAGCGTTGGATTTCGTCCCGGAGGTCGTTTATAGTATAATTAATAGGAGTTGATGGCAAAGGGAGTTTAATTAAATAAGTCGATAATGCTTCTTTACTCCCTTTGAGTCCTTCCAAACAATATTCTAACACTCGATCACCTCCTGTATATTGTTTCTTGATTTGCCAGAATCGGGAATAGTAGCTATCCCTAATTGTATCCAATTCTTTGGATAAATTTTGGCGTAATTCAATCTGTTTACTTATCTGAGAAGATAAGTCCCGTAATTCAATATTGGCACTATCAATTCTCTTTCTTGCGTCTGAATTTTCTTTGGATAAAGAAAATATACCTCTTTGTGTTTCGGAACTATAAAATACATCCCGAACATATTTCTCATTATACACAAGGATTTCTTCCACATCCATGTCCAATGGAGGTTCAATATTGCAACTTGAATAAATTGGGTCGCTGAAGTTTCTTAAATATTCAGATAATGTACTCTTTCCAGAGCCATTAAGTCCATAAATCAAATTGATATTTTTATCTGTTTCCAAAGTGGCCGTTTGTTTGTAGCAAGCAGGCCCTAATATAGTAATCTTTTTAATCATGGTATTTTTTGGAAAAAA
>CAQBGY010000431.1:2661-3956 GCA_948759685.1 uncultured Eubacterium sp. | reverse complement strand
CCTACACGACGCTCTTCCGATCTGTGAATAGTCATTTATTCAACTTCCTCCAAACCAAAGTGTTTTGCCAAAATCGACAGCATTTCTTCTCGTGTGTCGGTATCAAAATCGGAGCGAGTATATGAGAAGAATCCAGTATGCTCCCAGTCGATCTCTACTGGAGGATGATATAGCGCCCATGAATTAAAGTTTCTTAAAGTAGCTTCTGGATCGGGGCACTTTTTGATCTGATCCATCATAAATTTTTTGTCGGGATCGTCTCGTTCAAAGAATCGGGTGGCACATATATCCGGTGGATCACAGAGGAGGATAGCAACACGATTATAAGACGAGATCTCACGCAATACATCGGGAGGAATGTTGGTGTCAACAACAACTTTCCTTCCAGATGCCGCCAGTTTTATCAACTCCAAAATCTCAATTTCTACACATTCATTGGAAACTTGATTATACCAGTTCCAATGTTCTTCCGGGGTCATATTCAACCATTCCTGCCAACCACTCATGGTATCAAAATAGCATAGTCCCGGTTGCTTCCAACGGGAAAGTTTATTTCGAGGAAATACATCATGGTAATTTTCGCCGCAATGAATCATATCATATCGTTCAGCTAACATCTTGACCATTGTGGATTTACCCGCATAACTATGCCCGTTTATAAAGTAAACATTTTGCAAGTAATGCTTTATTAGATTGTCGCTTAATTGTATTTTCATCATTTCTCCAATCTGAAAGCCAATTCATCATTTTATTTTGGCTTCACGTTTGTCTGCCTACTATTTACCGGTCTTAATCATTTCAATGATTTCTTCCTCGGTCTGGCATTTGTCATAGTCGCCAACAAGCTGACCTTCATAGTGATATACAATGCCTTTCTCCTTGTTTCTAAGGAGGCATTTTTCAAGTTCCTCTACACCGTATCTTCTTGCAAACTCTGCAAAAGCACGAATACGGGGCTTATCGAGCATACATCCGGTGCAAGGAAATTCAGAACACTCCCAACAGCCGTTCAGCCCTTTTTCTTTACAACAGTTATAGTTTTTGCACCAGCCGTGGCTTTCACAGCCTCCGTCTTGGCAACCTATACAGCCTTTATTTTCGGAGTAAACGCAACATGCCAGTCCGCAAAAAGCGATAGCTTTCATTATTGTGCCGCCTCCCATTCTGCTGTGAATTGTTTTATTGTTTGCTGACGGTTGGCACGATCATCACTTACTGCTCTCGTTGCGATCTCAAAGAGCTTATCATTGAGCTGCCACTTTTCCCGTGTGCGGTTATACTCTCCAAAGAGAGCA
>CAQBGY010000431.1:0-2651 GCA_948759685.1 uncultured Eubacterium sp. | reverse complement strand
CGGTAGCGCCAAGAGTATAGACGTTCGTAATTTCATCAATATCGGCTCCGAGCTGATATTCTTCCGGGGATTGGAAGCGAGAGCTGCCCCACATATGTCCCATATTGTTGACACACGGTTGTTTACGGAAAAGGTCAATATCGCAGATCGTAGTCTTTCCGTTCACAAAATCATACATAATGCTGCCGTCATAAAAATCTATGGCTACATAATTGCGTGAGGCAACACATTCCAAGAAGCTCAGTATGTCGCTGAACACGGCGAGTCTGTCATTGATGGGAAGCTGCATAAAGCGACGGTGTGCCGTAGGGTACATTCTACCCATACAATCGCCATCAGCCCATTTGAATACCATAGCGAACCCGTTGCCAATTTCTTTGGCTTCAATAAGTTCAATCAAATTCTCGTGCTTCAGATCGCTGTAAATCGGGAGAGTAGCTTTCAATCTGGAGATAGCATCTTCAGGATCGCCGCCGTACTGCTCGGTAGGAGCACCGGCGAACTTAACAAAATAACGCTGACCGTCTTTTTCAGTTCCAAAGCAGATGTTTCCAGAATCTTGGTCATCGTAAACCTTGAACACCGTTCCATACTCTTTCATAAAGCTGAAATCAAAAGCACTTTTCAGCTTGAAAGGAATACCATCAATGTACTGTAGATAATATCCTTTGAAATACCATGTCGGCACAGGATTACGCATATTATCGTACCATGACAGAACCTCCTTGGCTTGGTTCAGCATGGTATTCACTTCGTCCTGTCCGAACGGAATTGCCCAATATACAGACGAGAGAGTATTGCTTGAAATGTAAAGCGCAAGCAATCTCCAAAACTCCATAGGTACGTTATCATCAAAGTATCCGTTCACCATACCGGAGGCAAAGAGAGGAGCTTTCTGAGCGCACCAAACAATGCGGTTAAATTCTTCCCACGGATCACCGTAATCGTTACGGTTAAAGTCGATAACGTGGAGCTGACCGCCTCTGTCGATCATCATATTACCGATGTGATAATCGCCATGCTGATACACCTGCGGTCTGTTTTTCAGCAAATGACGGTTCTCATTTATGTAGTCGATAAATGCCTGTCCGTTTTCATACTTGATGGGGCACTCACCGTACTTTTTGATCTTATAATCCATTTTACGGTTAAAACGGCTTTCCCAATCCTCCTGCGTTGTAGGAGCAGGAATGGAGTGGATCTTGCGAAGAATACGTCCTGCTTCCAATCCATATACATATTGCTCGATATCAGAATAGCCCGACATGACCTGTTCTGCATCTTCGCCATCAATCCAACTTTGGATGGAATAAACGCCATCCTCACAAGTGCCAAACTCAATGGGTTGGCACATAGGTACTCCAAAAGAAGCGACCTGTTTTATCATGTTAAACTCAGACAGCTTTGTGTCGTGCTGCGCTATATCAGAAACACGCAAAAGATACCGTGTGCCGTTTTCATCGGTAACACAGTATTTTTTATCGCTTGACCAGCCTTTGCTAATTGGTTCTTTCGTAACAAAATTCATATCTTTTCTCCATAGCTCTATCTGCCAAATACCTTGACATCACCGAGCAGTTTAAGGTTCCCATTATCCACGAGAATTGCGCCAGATCGTACAGCGGTTGCGTATACGGTTTTACCACGTTCGGCAAGTACCCGTTGTATCGCCTCATCCTGTACCGCCGTCCCCTCATAGTGGACTTCCATATAAAAAGCATTCAGATAAGGAAGCCCCTAGCATTTCAATCCGACAAAGATTTTACTCGGTTGTCTCTAAAAGAAAACGCCACGACCGCAACAGAATGATTTGGCTGTATGTAGTTTTTTAATTCGTCATAGAGCCAAGGCGCATCTATGTCAAATCCTTCAAGCAAAATATTTATCATAATCTCTCTCCAATCAATAATAAAAGCCTTCACGGCGAAGCAGTTTTACAAATTCAAAAATCTGCTTACCGTCAACCTCAAACGGAAACATGAAAGAAAAACCGATTTCCTTTTCATCACAAACACGGATATTGTCTTTCATTTCATGCACCGTCCGTCCTGCGTGATAGAAGTCCGCAAGGTAATCCTCTGCGCCGTATACTTCAAATTCATACCCGGTAAATTTCTCAAAAGAATATGTCAGCGCCGTACTTCGTTTCAGGTAGATATGGAGATTTTATCAAACTGAATCTCAATATCACAAAAGCCTTTTACACCGATCACCGGAATGGGGTACGATTCTCTAATCCAATTATCGTTATCGCTCTTGTGATAGTGTCCGTTGTACCAACCGGATTCCAGTTCGAAAATTCTGTGGAACAAAGCATGGATGATTTCAGCAATGATTCTACCACGAAAATGTGAAAAATTCTACCACTTTTGCCAATTAAACAAAAAGCGGGAGTGCATCGTTCAAAATGCACCCCCGATGAAATTTTATCGCTTCCAACTGTCTCGATTTTTCGTCTTGTTCTGCTTTTGCTGTGCCTGCTGTTGCTGTTTCCGGCGAATGAACTCCCGCACAGAGCGTACTTCCGCTTCCTCATGGAGCAGATTTGCCACATCACGCTTGCTGTCGTGCATCAGCATCGGATTGTATTTCTCACCGTAGGCGGCTAGTTCTTCTGCGGAGGGACTGTGACCCTCCGATTACATAGAAAC
>CAQBGY010000430.1 GCA_948759685.1 uncultured Eubacterium sp. | reverse complement strand
AATCTCTTTTTCTGTTTCCATATAAGTGCATCTTTCTTTTTTAAGACATACGCCAATAGCGATTGGTCTATCTGCCAATTTTCTTTTATGAATAGCGAGGGGTGGCGTTTGACATACTCTTGGGCGTCCTGTTCGGGCAAGGATAAAAGGAGTCCGGCATCCTGCCAGCTTTGTATGGTGGTGGAACGATAGTTCCCTTTTAGCATATCCCAAAGGACTAACCGATCTTGATCCGTAATCTGTACGGTAGGGCTTTTGTATAGCCATTGGCGTGCCTTTTTTTCAACAGCTTGCTGCCATGCTTTGCGGTCTGTCCATCTACCAATGTGGATGCGACTTTGCCATTTGTATAGTTCAATAGTCCAATCAACGGAAAAGAATATAAGGGCTATTGTCCCTATTAAGGTGAGTATGTAAACCATTAGAATCATAATGTTTGAAGCAATTGTCCGGCTTGGAATGTCTTGGCTAAGTATCCCGGCATGAATGTACGGTAGTGTTTTCTAATCTCGTCCTCGTGTGTTTGCAACCATTGAAATGCTTTGAGCAGGTCGTTTCCCTGTTGCAGAGACTGCACGGGCAAGACATAATGCTCTTCGTTACCAAACAGGTCGCGGGCTATGCCACGTGCCTTTACCGAATAACCCATCACCAAAGTAGGTATTTGAGTGGAGTAGGCTGCAATGGAAGCGTGTGTGCGTGAGGCTACCAAAAAACGGCAACGGGAGATGAAACCTTTTAGTTCCTCGGCGTTATGATCTTCGATAAGAACGACACGACCGGTCCCTTTGAATTCGTTGTAGAGGAATTGCAATGGGATCCGATCGTCGTTATAGTTCCATACTACATGAGGAATCAATGCAATTTGCATATCCGTGGTGGCAATAATATAACGAATTAATTGTCGATAGTTCAGAAGTGTCATCCCTTTCGCCTTTTCGTGTTTTATAATCATAGGACTGACGTTAATGCCTACCGTATTACCTTCTGCAAAACCCTCGGGTAAAGTAAGGTCTGTACGGTTAAGCTGAAAAGCCGGATCAGGAAAGAGAGAGAGTTGTTGTATCCCTTTTTCTTTCATGGCTTCATACGTGATGCTTTCACGGGCAAAGATATGGGTGTAGGAACGTAAATCATTCAGTATATCGCCTTTTAGAACTTCCGGCTCAACGGAACATCCCCACAAGATAGTCTTTATCCCTTGTTTTCGAAGCTGTTTGTTGACCAAATAAATGAAAACAGGCACTCCGTAGCAATAATTGTCCCCACCGATAGACAAAGCATAACTATCTGAGTTGGCTTCTTGAAAAATAGAGCGAAAACTGGTACGGTCGAACGCTTCTTTGTCTCCGAAGCGATAACGTATAAAGGCTTTCCAGTACGCCAAACTGAGATGAGACATTGGTGCTTGTGCTGCCCGAAGAGTACAGATGGCGTCCAGACCGTATCTTTTGTCTTCATCCGGGTTGCTGGAAAATAGAGTAGCTGTCGGTATCATTTTTAGTGTCGAACGTACAATAGCTTCACATCCGTGGTTGCCACTACCTCCGTGAGGATATAATAAAAGTTTCATCTTTTGGCAATGATTGAAAAATAAATATAGAATATAGGATATAACCGATACAGAATGGACTGCTTGATCCAATTGCTGCACGAAAAGCATTGTGTAAAATCTTTCAATTTTTTTATTTCCGGTATCGCAAGAATAGTTCGTAGATAAGAGATTTTTTTATTTTGCAGACGTGGATAGAGAAAAATTCCATCGTATAGAATACCCCACAGTCGTTTGTACAGATAAGTCTGAGCCGTTGATGACCATAAATGATGTCTTTGATAAAAAGACTGTAATATCTTCCATTGTTGATAGTCTGTATCAAATTGTTTGGGACGAAACTTACTAGATAAGGTTCCGCTACCTAATATGCGATAATGATAATGACTTTCGTTTATGCACGCAATGGTGTGTGCATATTCCAAATATTGGTAGTTGAATAAAAGGTCTTCACCGTATGAAACTTGTGGGTCAAACAAAATTTGATGATGCTGTATGATGTTGTTTTTGTATAGTTTCACAATTGGTCCGTACAATAAGTTCTGTTCATTCAGCATTACAAAATAGTTTGTATGATTGCAGCCTAACTCGAAATTTAGTGACTGTTGAGGTATATAATCTATGCAATTCCCGTCTTTGAATTCCTGAGTCAATCCACATATTATCAAATCAGTTTCTTTCTCTTTCAAATTGTTTATCATTGCCGAAAGATAATCAACATCTACCCAGTCATCGCTATCAATAAAACAGATATATTCTCCCTTTGCTTGTTCCAATCCTTTGTTTCGAGCGGATGATACTCCTCCATTGGGTTGATGGACAATTATAATCCGGTTATCTTTTTCTGCCCATTGGTCACATATTTCACTACTACCATCCGTAGAACCATCATCCACTAAGATACATTCAAAATCTGTATAGCTTTGTTGGATAACCGATTGAATACAATTGTCTAAGTAGAGTTTTACGTTATATACAGGTATTATGATAGAAATCATCGTACGAATCCGATAGAATGAGTTTTTTGTTCTTTTTACTACAATTTCTCGTAGACTTTTTGTTCTAAATTCTTTAGAGCAAATTGTCTACCTTTTTCTTGAGATTTTTGTTTGTAATGCATTAAGCAGGTATTACTTGACAATAGGGTTTTAAGTCCTTCGTATAGCGATGTGCCATTGTTGTCAACGATAAGTCCAAACTCACCATTTTCTCCTAATAATTCTTGCATACCAGCACAGCGAGTTGTAATAATGGGCAAGCCTAAAATTAATGCTTCTGTGATTACTGTACTATATCCTTCTGCCCGCGATGAACAGACAAATAAATCGGCTTTTGCCAAGTAAGGATAGGGGTTGGTGTGAAATCCGCTTAGTCGGACACATGTTTCTAAATGGTGTTGCTTGATGTACTGTTCCAATTTTTCCCTGTCGGTTCCTTCTCCCAAAATATTTAGTGAGAAACGAAAACCTTCGTCTTTTAATCTTTTGATGATAGGAAGCAATCGGTCGTAACCTTTTTGTGGTACTAATCTTCCCATAGTGACCATTATCAATCCTTGTTCTAACCAGCAAATTGGATTGATAGATTTGTCTGCTAGTAGTTTTATTTTGTTTTCATCAATAGGATTGTAAGTGACTGTGCTGTTGGGATGGGAAAACAATAGGTCGAAACTTGTTTTTACATCCAAAGAGACAGAAGTAACCTCGTCGAATTGTTGATAGGACTCTTGTTCTTCTTGACAGCTTCTGTATGCTATAGTTGTCCAATGATTGTTTTTTAAATCAGTATGTACCCAAGCGATCTTTTTAGATAGCTTGTTGTTAGATCCAGAAACGATTCGGGTGGCATATCCTTCAATAAAGGCTACTTCGGTGTCGTAATTCCCTTTGACAAAAAGAGCGTAAAACAATTTGGCAGAAAAGTGATGATAGATTAGGTGTTTGAATTTATTAATGATCTTTTTAGTTATTCGTCTCCAGCAATTGTCTTGGTCGCTAATTGGATGGAAGATGTAGTTGTAATGAATTTGCTCGGGATACTCTTTTGTTACATCATCTTTGGTCAGACTATATAATGTAATGTTGAACAATGTATAATCAATATGAGTTAATAGCGTCAGCAGAATTTGTTCAGCTCCTCCACCATAAAGTCCGTTAGTAAAGAAAAGGATCTTTTTTTTCATCGAGTTAATAATGTTTCAATTGGTTTCATCAATACTTCCAAAGTAAATTCCTTCCCTCGTTTGATTACCTTCTCTTTGTAATGTGACAATTGCTCTGGATGGTCGAGTAGTTGTTTAATACCTTCAAACAAGGTCGCTTCCGAATTCTCTGTAATGATGCCATACTTTTCTCCTTGCAGAAGTTCATTCATACCGGAGCAATCAGTGGTCACAACCGGAAGCCCCAAAATA
>CAQBGY010000429.1 GCA_948759685.1 uncultured Eubacterium sp. | reverse complement strand
GGAAGAGTATGGTATCTATCATTGATTTCTATGTACTACAGAAGCGACCCTCAAATGGGGGCGGATTCGACATAGCCATTGGTAACCCACCATACATCAGTGCGCCAACACAGATAGCATCACCAGAATTGAACGAACAGCGGCAGCGTATAGTGGCAAGCAAGAAGTATAAATCGCTTAATGAGAAGTGGGATTTGTATGTTCCTTTCATGGAACTTGGTATGCAGTTACTATGCCCCAATGGAGTATTTTCTATGATAGTCCCATATCCTTTGACAAATCAAAAGTATGGAAAGAAACTCCGTAAGATGATTGTAGAAGAGTATCGTTTGTTGGAAATAGCCGACCTAAATGGAACAAAGATTTTTGAGAATGCCACAGTGAGTAACTGTATTCCATTTATTCAGAACAGTCAACCAGAGGGTGAACTTCGCATCACACAAATCTTTGAGGACAAGACCATCCGTGAAGTGTTAAGCAAATCTCCAAAGGCATTAAAGCAGGACGAGAAAAATTATGTTTGGAACTTGACAGAAGAGGAAAGAACAGGAAACCACTTCGCCAATATGAATGTATTGGGTGACTTCTGTTACATTAGTAAGGGCATGGTGGTTAATGCCCATGAGAATATTGAAAAAGGTGCTTTCAAGAAAGAAGATTTGATTAGTTTACATTTTGATGATGTGCATAGCAGAAAGTATTTGGAAGCAAAAGATATAGATAAATACCAAGTTCGACGTGTGCGTTATCTCGAATGGAACACAGAACGATGTCCAGACAAATTAAGTCGTCCGACTTTTCGTGAGTTGTATGACCGTCCAAAACTTATTATGAATTGTTTGGGAACTATCAACGTAACAATTGACATAAAAGAACACTTCCTGCATAATCACTCCATCTATTGCGCAATTCTTTGGAAAGACTTGAAAGGTGTTAACAACAAGAGCATATCTTCAAGCATCAAGAAATTCTGCAAACATAATCGTGTAGACATGGAAACCTTGTCTGGAAATGTTGACCTGTACTATTTGTTGGGCATCCTCAATTCCTCGATGGCTAACCAGCTGTTAGCAGACCAACGAGGCGGTGACTATCACATATATCCAGAACACATTCGCAATCTTCCAATCCCTGTTCCGCAAAGAGAAGTACAAAACGCTATCGGCGTAATTGCAAAAGAGATTCTACATCGTCGAGAAGAGAATCTTGATTACTCCGAATTGGAAGAACAACTTAATGGACTTGTAACAGCATTGTATCAATGACATATTGTTGACCCTCAAAAGAGGGCTTCGATATTGTCATCGGCAATCCACCATACGGTGCTAAATACGACAACCAAACAAAGAGGTATTATAAGAATACGTATGTGACGGCAAATAGCATCCAAGGATTACAGAAGGGTTCTCTTGATACATATACACTATTCATAGAATTGGGATACAATCTGCTTAGGAAGAATGGAAGTTTTGCTTATATAGTACCAATATCCTTGACATCAAGTGATTCCCTCACAGGCGTACACCGTATTTTGATGGGAAACTGTGATACCATACACATATCATCGTATGCAGTACGCCCCAAGCCTGTTTTTGAGAACGCTTTCGTAAACACTTCAATATTACTTTTCAAAAAGACAGAAACACCTTGTCGGCATCTTTACTCAACAAAGATGCACAGAAGAGGAAATGAGTTTGATTTACAAAAGCTTATTGATAACTTACAATTTGTTGATGTGAAAGGGCAAACACTTTATGGTCGTATTCCAAAGATAGGTTCTGAAATAGAGAAAACCATCTTAAACAAACTCTTCAACTATACAAGGTTGGGGTCTCTTATCAAGACTTCAGGGAGTCCAATCATATACAGGTTTGCAGGAGGGCGATACTTCAAAGTCGTAACAAATTATAGTATCGGTTCATCAGCTGAGCGAACTATCTATTTTGCTAATTCCAAAATCGCAGATGCTGTTGGATGCATACTCAGTAGCAATTTGTCATTTTGGTTCTATCAGATTTTTTCTGATAATTTGAATTGGAAGACATACGAAATAGAGAATTTCACAATTCCGCAGCTTTCAACTAAGGATATTGAGTATCTTGACGGGTTATATTCTCGTTATCTTTCTGATATAGAGGCTAAAGCTAATATCAGAACAACATCTGGAGAGTCCACCTATAATGTTGATTCATTCAAGGAATACAAGATTGTACGCTCCAAAGCAATCATTGATGAGATAGATGATTATATCTGTCCGCTATACGGATTGACGCAGGAGGAAACCGGCTTCATAAAGAATTACGAATTGGAATTTAGGTTGGCAGGAGAATAATAATGGAAGGCATTTAGCCTTCCACTATTTTTATCTCGTCCTCGGATAGTCCGTAAAGGTTATATACAAGACGGTCAATTTCGCTTTCTGTAGAAGAAACATCGACTTGTTTGTTTTTTGCCTTAGCATTAAGGATGCTTTCTACCTTTAATGCGATTTCTTTCTGCTGCTCTTTTGTTCCTATTGCAATCGGGAGTACTTCTATTGTTGCTGCTTTAAGTGTGTATGCTCCACCTGCTGTCATCACACCAATAAAACGAAAGTAATAATGTAACAATTTACTATTCAACAATCCAAGAATAAACCTTATGGAAATGGTTTCAGAAGTCAGAATATAAGCATTGCTCGGCAAATAATGTTGTTCTGTATCTAGTGCATATGCCCATTTATCAGCAGTTAACCCCCATATAATCTTTTCGGATTTTTCAAATTCAAGATAGTATGCTGTATTATCCAGAATTTCAAACCATTTATAGGTGCCAGGTTTACGTCCTTCCGAACTATCATCTGGCGTTTTTGGTTTAAGATTATTATAAAAGGCAAACAAATGAGTTTTTATAGATGGGAAGTCCTCTATATCAGTTCCTCTCCGAGTAAAGATTAGATTATCTTCACTTTCATTGTAATACCACTTCCTGATATTACGCCCCTGCAGCATATTCTTAATAACTCGCTTGTTCTTAATGTCCTCTGCTATTAGTTTATCACGTTGCTCATTCGATATGATAAATGCAGGATTATAGCCAGTTGTTACTCCCCTATATATCTTCACGCCCTTAACTTCCTTCAAAATCAAATGACTTTTTTCAATTTTCTCCTTCAACATCAACTGACTCATATCAGAAAAAGACCATTCTTTTTCATTGAGATAGTCTTGTGGATAGACACCAAACATATTTTGCCGTTCAACAAATTGCCGCTTAAACTCTTGAAACTTAAGTTTGTAAAATTGCTCGTAAGTAAAGATGCTTTTGGGTATCTTGTTTCTCTTAGAAATATTAAAAATGACACTTGACACCAAAACATTTTCAAAAACCTCTACTTGCTCGAAGTTGAGTATGATGTTGATGTGTTGTGAAGAAAGTTGTCTTCTAACTTTCTCACCATAGCCTGTGTTGAAGAATTTATTGGTGGTGATATATGATATTATTCCCTTCTCGGCAAGGAGATTCACCCCCAACTCATTAAAATATATGCTCAAATCTGCCGTACCTGAATATATTGCAAATTTTTCTTTAAGAATACTTGCGATGTACTTTAGTTTTTTCGCTTCGACATATGGTGGATTGCCGATGACAATATCGAAGCCCTCTTTTGAGGGTCGTGAGAAAACATCATGAAACCATGTATGCCAAAGGAAGAACTGACTGTTAGCAGACAAGTCCATATCTTCAAAATCGATATGAATACCTTGTTCAATGAGCTCCTGCTTTACAATATCTGCGATGTCCTTTCTCAACTGCGCCTTTTTGTCATGTTCAGGGCAAACATAGTATTCTGCGAGTTTGTCGCGTAGGTTCTTGCGATACACATCTAACATAGTGTCAAAGAGCGTAATGCTATGTTCACTACCAACCTTCTTTTCTGTCATCGTTGAAAGGTCAGCGCCCTTATATTGCTCCAGAAGGGAATTTCCCTGCATAATCTTGAAATCAAGGTTAG
>CAQBGY010000428.1 GCA_948759685.1 uncultured Eubacterium sp. | reverse complement strand
CGTAGTAAAAGTCAGTAAAATCAAGTGTTTTAAACCTAATCAGCAGACACTAATTCGCTTTTTATGTTCCAAAAACTGTACTCCAGATATTTCAGATAACAATTCCTCACAAAATATAATTTTATCTGTCAAACTGGAAGTTCCAGTCCATGAATTAGACACTAAACTTAAACGACTGAATAATTCAAAATTTGAATTACATTCCAAAAAGCATAAAATGGCTTTTTTTCTTATCTCTTTCTTTATTTCTTGCAAAATTCCAAACAACTCTATTAGATTTTCACTATTAGAATTCTCCCTTATATAATGGATAATCCATTGTTCCTTTCTGCTGTCTAATTCTTTTTTTCCATCAAATGAAAGAAGCTTTCGAAAATAGCTTCTACTATGCCAGTAAAATCTCCTATCACAAAGTAATTCATCAAAAAACAGATCAAATATATTTAAAAAACTTCTCAGCTTCCAGCAAGTTTCCATTCTATATTCTTCATCATTTACTAAATAGTTTTCTTGCGTTTCCTGAATATATCTGGCATACCACTTTACCCACTCTATATCTTGTAATATAAATCCACTAAGGAATATACCTCTATAATCTATGTAACTACACCCAAGTAAACATTTTAAATATATATGCCTTAGTTCTTCTGTCGCATCTTGATAAATATTCAATACCTCTTTAGGAGTATAATAGTTGGCATCAAACAAATTAGAAAAATATCTTCTGCATAAGTTTGTATTATTCTCCACTTCATTCAATAAAGCTTTTGTAATACTAACATATATATTTGGGGAATATTTTTTAAATTTATCCAGTAACCTCAGATTGATTTCAAACTTTTCTTTTTCGCATGCAACTTTCGATTCCGTTACAAGCTCCATCAACCGTCTATAATCATCTTGTGTTACTTCATTTTCAGCAATCATTTCATAATATGTAAACTGCCACTGTTTTTTCATTGGAAACGAGGCATTCCAGATACTATCCTTTACTTTCTTACAGTCAAAATATTTCAACAATGGAGCAACCAGAGCTTCTGACCGGAACTCAATGTTTTCTCCAAATTTAAAGAAAGCCAAAACAAACGCCCATAGCTTTTCTTTATTATGTGCTAGGAATGTGCAGAAAGTTGTTATCCCCTCACCCATGTCCGCCTTTCTACTGCCTATTATTCCGATAATATTGCTAATATATTGCACCAAATTGTCCATCTGGTCAGCAGAGTATCTTTCGTAACATCTTCTTATATTCGATTCAAATATAGCTTTTCTTTCCTCATAACTCGAAGTATCTCTATAGAATTGATTGGATAATACTTTATATATATTCCACTCCTCTGTATTAAATACTTCACTATATTTTTCAGTTAATTCAACGGAGTGCATCTCTGACATTCTAAAAAATCTTGAACATATATATGCAAAGCGAAATGGCTCCATATATACCCTTATACGTTCCAAAACCAGACTTATATTCTGCCAGTCAAATTCCAATTCATCTGAAAATTCACTTTTATTTACATACAAATTAGGATAAGTACATAATAAGTAAACAATATCCTCCAAATTTTCTTTATCGTTTGCCAAAGAAATAATCTCCATCCATATCTTAGACCGATATTGCTTACAACCATCTGTCAAAGCAACTCCAATTCGATATGAGGTAAACACATTATCCCTTTCTATTTCTACACAATCAAAATACAGTGATAAATAATGGCTAGACATCTTATAAAACAATTTTTTTATAACAGGATAATCCAAATTTTCTCTTATTTTATCAATTATAAGATTCTGAACATAGTAATCTTCATAATAAGAATACTTATTGATACTATAATATGATTTAAAAAGACTATAAACCAATTTCACAGCGTCCTGCCTTTTCATGCAATACCTTATCGCCAGTTCTACTGCCTCAACTAAACCATAGTTCTTTTTATATCCGTTCAACAACTGAAGTATACTATCCTTTATATCTACATTCCATTTCTTTTCCTCATCTTCTAATAAACGGATATCAATAGTGGCACTTTCAGCTTGCTCAATTTTTTCACTCACATACAATAAAGATTCTTCTGGTTTAAAAATATGGAATGCTTTTACAAATTCTTCAAATACTTTATCATCTGTTTTAAGCTCATCCCAAACCTTGCTTATTTCTTCAGTTAAGTAATCTTTCATTTTATCAGAATAAAAAACATTTAAAAGTATATCAACAGTTTTAATCGTACTTTTTTTATATTTCCAGAATCCAGCTCTTAAAACACCAGAGAAAGCAATCAGCCTTTTTTCAAAAAAAACATAATACAACATATAATTTGATAGGCACTGATCAGAAATACGTGCTACTCTTTCAGATTTAATTTCTACATATTCCATACTATGCAGAGAATGAATATTAGTAGTAAATTCCTCTTTTGTCATTCCTATCATATCAAGAATATCTTGTATTCTGTCCAAATTTTCTAAATCTATGGTATTAAAGATAGTAGTAACTCCAACAGTCAGACAAAGTCTTATATTTGTTAAAATAGTAGTAGTTTCCAGAAAGGAACTGTAATAGCTTTTATACAACTCCTCCATATTAGCAATCGACCGTAAATCATTTTTTCCTTCGCCAATTTCCCTGCCATATGTGCAATGCGTGGATTTCCACTTGCAATACGCACAATTTGTTCTATATAATCACTATTTTCTATTCTCAGATTCGTTTTTACAAAATCCCGTATTTCCTGATCTGTAAATTTTGAAACAGCAAAGCATTTTATATCTGCTAACTTCTCTGTTTCATTTATGACAGATTTACTTGCATAGTCCCTAACTGTAGCAATAATACGAATATCATATCTTTTATCATCTCTTATAACATATTCAACCAAATGTGATAATCCTACCAATTCATTTGCATCATCTACAAATATAAGATATTTTCCCGCTGTATAAATGTGGCGTGACAAATCATCCATTATAGGTTGATCATTACATTTAATGCAGAGAATTTTACATTTATTCTTTTCTTGGTACTCTTTCACAATTTCTAAGGCTAAGCGTGTTTTTCCAACACCAGCTTTCCCTAAAATAACTATTATTTTTTTCTCTTCCAGAGCTTCAAGAATTTCCTTTTTCTCCTTCTCACGATACAAAAAGGTAGTTGTCAAGGGAGCAGTTCTTCCATTTGAACTATCATATCGTTTAATAAATTCTTCCCTTGGAAATATTTGATTGCTATCTATTGATAGATTTAATTTATCCTTTGCAATATATTGATAATTTCTATAAATCTTATCTGCAATCCTATCTATTCCATACAATTCCAATTCTACGCCATAAGAACCGCACAATTCTCTTAATGCTTGATCATCACCAGCTTTTAACGTCGATGAAGTATGACAACAGATTATTTTCTCAATATCTTTTACATCTACACCTGTCTTCTCTTGATCTAAACATTTTTCAACATCTTCTTTGATTTTCTTATTTATGTTTGTTTGCTCTGTGGTATATGCCACAAAAATATACTTTCCCGATTTGCTTCGGAAATAAGTATCTGGATTTCCTATTGTAGTCTTTAAGCTTCCTGCTTTCATTCCCAAAGAAAAAATACCTTCATATCCCTCTGCACACAAAAGAGTATCACATAAATCCTGAAACCCTCCACCCTCTAAGGTGGACAATATATGGCTTTTAATTGTAGATGTCATTATCCTACCTCACATTATATATAATTTGAAAAAAGAAATTTCAACTTATTGAATTGTTCAACGCTATTTATTCTATCATAAGACCCCACACAATTCTATTAAATATTGTTCAACCTGCTTTTTTCTTACTCCTTCAATTATTTTGCATTGCCGCTTCCAATCACACTCTTTCTTTACACATCAACAAAATTATTGCCAATAGCACTGTTTTCATGTAATATAGTCTGCAAATCCGCAAAAAAATAGGAGTGCCGAAGCACCCCCATTCCCTAAACCCTCTTGCAAAATTCGCAGTGTTG
>CAQBGY010000427.1 GCA_948759685.1 uncultured Eubacterium sp. | reverse complement strand
TGGTTCTGTACTGTCCGCTCTGATATATCAAAAAGCTTTGCTGCCGGATTGATGTTATTCTCCAACACATAATTCTGGATATAGCTGTATATCTCAATAGGCACTGTAAATTCACGCTTCTTTTTTGTTTTCTGTTCCACAATGTCAAGCCGGTATCTGTTGCCGTCATGAATAATTGCTGATAATCTCAATTGCAGTACATCAGATATCCGCAATCCTAAATTTGCCTCCAATACTAACGCTGTTGCAATCCTGTTATTTGGTTTAACAGCATGACCGTCAGCACATATGAATCCGCTGCGAATCACTTCAATAATATTTCTGTATTGTTCTTCTGTGAGTGCTACTGTCTTCTTATTCACGCCATCACCACCCTAAATTTCGTATTTTGTATTGGATTTATTGCGTATTTCTGCTGGATTCTTCCATCATGCTTTTTAAATCCCATAAATAAAGGATTTTTCGTTTTCCCTAACAGAATACGCAATAATCTGTTCTTAACATTTCACGGCGGAATTTTCCGCATTCAGCACTGAAACAATATTTCCCCTAACCGCTTCATGACATATGCTTTAAAAGGCTCATACAGAGAATCATCATGTCCTATACTATATACTTCCTCAATCCATGTATCATCAAATGCACCTGCGCTGTAATAATCTAATATCATAACAGAAATTTCATTCAACCAGTTATAGTTTGCATCAGAGTAAGCAATTATCCTCGCATTTAAACACAACTTTGATATATCCAGTTCATGAGTATGTATCATGTGGTCAATGATTTCCTCTGTCTTTTCTCTTATTTCCATTGGAAAATCCTCTGAATCGGTTACTGGAAAATAAATCATGTCAGTTACCCCATGTTCAAAACTGTTTTCTATTTCAACATCTTCAAACTTAAATCTATTTAACATATCTTATCCTTTCCGCATTCAGCACTGGCAGAATAATTCATTCCGTATAAATTCATCAAACGGCTTTTCCGCCCATGACCTGTCACACAGACAAAAATCCGCATGTTTCAGAAATTTCATATCCACATTATCCAAATCAAAATCATTGTAGTAATCACTGGTCTTATCAATTTCTATATGAATGGAATAACTCCTATAAAAATAGTGCCTGCCTGTCTTATTATCAACTGTATGGCTTAATTTTACTTTCGCATAACATATAAATTTTGTCTTCTTAATATCTTCTGCTTTAACAAAATTTACCTCTAACAATTCATTTGTTTCTCGTTCAATCTCCTTTAGCACACATTCTGGTAAATCCTTTCTGATTCCATTCATTCCCAAATCCAAATAAAAATTTATTTCCGTATCATTATATTTCCCTATCTGCAATCCATACCTTGGCGATTCCAGTTTTTCAAATCCCCTATGCAACTTTTCGTTGGCATAGAACCTCAAGTCATCAATGTTGTATTTATAGTCGCTGTTCTCTAACAGGGAATCCTTTTCTATATCCATATATTCAAAGAAATCCAGTTCCCTGCTGTATCCACACTCAATAACCGCATCCATCAGATCTGCTATAGTTCTTACTTCCTTTTTGCCTTTTAAGGATACAAACCTTTTCAGATTTTCTATGCCGCCCCATCTCTTGAAATTATGGATAGTACAACAATACTGCTTATCATCATCGTCTTTCCTTATATGTACATAGATATTTCCATTAGCAATAAACAATGAATTACAGTATCGTACTATGTACATCCTGTTAGGCTTTATATGGTCTATTGGGTAATATCTTGATACGCATACCCTGTCACTTTTTCTCATTTAATATATCCTCCAATCCCAATATCATGGGGAGCCGCATCACTCCCCACCACATCATTCCATTTTGTCAGTAGCCCCATTATCAGTCCCATCAGCCACCCCATCACCTGTCCCGGTCTCCACAAGCAGATTTTCCATGGAAACACCGAGTATCTTACTTAACTTGTAAAGGTTGTCTGTAGATGGAATACGGTATCCCTCAATCCATTTGTAAACAGTATGCGGACATATCAAGCCCATCTTTTCCTGAAGCCTTTTCACCGTATATCCGTGTTCTTTCATTACATCGTGGATTCTCTGTCCTGTAAGTTCAGTGTCTAAGGATATAGCCTTCATGCAGTCCCCCTCCTTTCGTTTTCAGGCACTTATCTGATGCCCTGAATACTTATCAGTCACCTTAAATACCTTTTCCATGAATCCTTTAGCCCCATCCGGTGTTGACTCCCTTGTTTCCTGTTTCCACTGCTCATAGCCTTCCGGTGTCATCTGCTGGCAGCTGGCTATCATTTCCGCAATCTGTGGAAGGTACATGAGATACAGATCCTTTTCAGACATAAATATATCACCTCGCTTTCATTTGAATTTTCCATGCGCCTATGTACGTTCAGACCCTGCCGCATAAAGAAGCCAGTCTGGATAATGGATTCTTTGCAGGTCTGCCATGCATGTCATTTCTGCGTTCGCATTCCCTTTTATGCCTTCTTTCCATATAATCCATAGTGGCAATACGTTCTTCTGCTTCTGATGTAGCGTCAATCACTTCCGTGCCGTCATGTGCAATGATAATATAATACTTTGACATTCTGATAATCCCTCCTTCCTTTCCGTGTGACAGTCAGATATTTCCAACTGCCACACCTGAATTTTCCGCATTACTGCACTGCACATCTGTTGAACATCATGCCTTCATTCTGGCTGTTGTCTTTGCCTTCCCCATTTAGCCGCTTGAAGTATTCTTCCAGGCTGAATGAATATGCCCTGTTCTGCAAACAGATACATTTTCCATTCTTTAATGCTGTCGTTTCAGCAATCACAATATTATTTGTTACAGAAAGATTTTCCCGGATAATACTTTCAAGGGATTTCCGCAGATTGCCATACTTTGAATCAATGTAATGTTTAGTACCCTTACCATTTTCATTCACGAAAAAGATAATCCGGTACGAAAACCTGTCCTCAATCATGTTGTTGGCAAGGCAGCCACGGTCTATATCCTGTAAAATATCTGAAATTGTAAACATATTTTCCCTACTTTCTTTATACAAAACAGCCCCATCATTCCACTATGCAGCTTTCCTTGTTTCCGTGAAATACTTTTCCATCAGTGCCACAAGATAATCGACTTTTCCGTGTACAACGCCCGAATCTCTTGTTGAGTGGCTCATGTCCAGCACATTCCATGATTTTCCGTCAATCTCTGTCCCACTTCCACCATTCACAAACCATCCAAGGAATTTTCCAAACTCTGCATCCTGATATCCCATTTCCGTAAAAGCCTTGAACGCCGCCACAAAGATATATCCGTTTTTGCTGTTGAACAGTGCCCTGGTTTCCTTGGTTGCATCAATCGAAGCCGTGAGTCTTGTGAGAAGGTCATTGAGGCTATCAAAGTCACATATTGCCGCATTTTCATTCAGCCACTTGAAACCCTGTTTTGTTTCTTTCCTGTACTTGTCAGGGTAGTTACAGAGTATAACCATGTCGCCGACTACCCTTTCAAATGTTCCGTTTTTCTTATCATTACGGCTACACTTGTATACATCAAGGAAGAAGCGGTTTTCTGTTATCTCCCTGATTTCCCTTGCAAATGCGTCAATGTATGTGAAGGCGCGCTGCGAATTGTTCATTGCCGTGTGGTTGTTATATTTACGCACAAGCTTTGAAATCTCTGCCGGATCGCATTCCTGATGGATTGCAAGTTCAATCTGATATTCATTAAACTTGTCCTTCAATTCTTCGGGCAATTGTTCATATGTCTTATTTCTTATGTCAAATTCAGCCACTTCCCAAATGATTTCGCCGTTTTCATCCCTCTTAACGTTTCCGTTTTCGTCCATAACTTTCCGCTGGTAAGTAACCATGTATTCATCTAAAGATTTAGTAATCTTTGTATTTGCATACCTGAATAATGAAAGGCTTGAACTTCTCTGCAATCCGTCAATTATCCACTGCCTAGTACATCGAATAATTAATAACTGATACATTAAACGGTTGATTCCTCAACTG
>CAQBGY010000426.1 GCA_948759685.1 uncultured Eubacterium sp. | reverse complement strand
ATGGTCGGGATTGCTGTATGGTGGTTACGAAGAAAAACAGTAGGAGTAAAAAAGCTGATAAAATCATTGCAACTGCCGGACACCATATCATGGCATCAAACGTCTTTCCCGCAAACCTGTATATTTCATTATGGGTATAAAAATCCTCCTAAAACAGTATACGACTTTTACTTGTACCAAAAACAGACATTCCCTCCCATACTGTCTGAGTTTTCCTATTCAGCTAACTCCATCCTTATGCAATCGGCTTCTCCAAAATGAGCTTTACCACCCCTTTCTCTATCTGAAAGAAAAACGGCATCCCCGGTGCAGTATTATCATATGTTACAATATACTTCTTGAACTCATGTACATCCGTTGTAGTATATTCTTCGGGATATTCAGAACCAGTAAAATCCCCGTTCCAGTCAATAAACGTATATATCGTTTGCATATCTAATTCCCATACAACGTTTTTTTCATCTGGATTATATATATAGTAACCGTCCGGCATATCATCGTCTGTCAAATCCAATTCACTGATTCTGTCCGTATCGGTATCTGTAATAAACTCTATCACATCAACCGTTATATTGTTCTCTGTCATCTTTTTCAGGAAAGCGGCAACATATACCTTGCCATCCTCATCAGTAAATGTTGGATTGGAAACTTCGCCACTTTGCGAAAATTTTTTTCCTGTTGCAATTGAAATTGCAATGACGGTTACAAGCAAGATAATTCCTGCCAATATGCAGATACCCATTTTCTTATTTACTGTTTTACTCATAACGCTAATACAGTCCTTTCTTCCTTTTTACCTTTTCCCATCCTATCGCTGATAGTAATATAATTCCGGCAAGCAGACTTGATAGCAAAATACTCCAAGTCATACATGACAAGCTAAAACCAAATATCCTGTATATCTCATTACCAATGAAATAATGTGAAAAAGAAGTCATTCTTAACGGCATAAAATTTGCAAAGTAATGATTTACCTGCCATAGATACATTTGGTCAAAGAGGAGCAGCAGAACCCAAAAAATAACAAGTATCACTGCACTGACCATTATTTTCTCCATCACTGCTGTAATTAAGAGCAGCAGGCTGACAGAAAATAAGAGCGCAATAAATCCAATCGCTGCGTTAATAAAATACTGCTGCACATATGTGATATTATATAGTGAAAAAAATGTCGTTGCATTACTTTGGATATACTGAGTTCCCCCTTCCAGTCCAAAAGGCGCTATCGTTATTACAAAGAACAAAATCACACCTAAAACATATAGTATTGTTCCCACTATGAACGCCGCCAATATCCTTGCAGTATCCAAAGACACCTTCCCAAATTTGCATGACCGATATAACTCGTTCATACTTACTTTCGGATCGGTTCCAAAAAGCGGAAGCAGCAGAACGGATATCACTATCAACAGCACCGGAACAAACATCTCCATATCCTTATTTAGTGCTTTCCAGCCTTCCGCATACTCAAAGGGGATTTCGGAAATCTTTCCAGCCTCATCTAAAAAGTGTTCCTTTTCTTCCTGCGTATACTGTATATACTGATTTTCCTCCAACATAGCCCGAATTCTTGACAGACGTATTTGATAAAAGCCATCTATTTCTTCATCTGTCAGCTCCTGGACTTTTTTACCCTCATAGTTCATCCGGACAATCTCATCAAGACTGGTTTCATCCACATAGACAAGGTTCTCCCACTGTCTTACTGCGGCAATCAAATTTTTATCTAAATTTTTTCCCCGTAAATTCTTCTTCGCATTGGCAAGATTCTCCTGCCAGGTAACAACGGTTCCATCTGCGCTATACACTACGAATTGTTGTAGAGAAACATATGTACTGCAAACAGAAAGTAGGAACACAATTACCAGAAACAACAGAATCTTTTCTTTGCTTAAAATCCTTTTGCTTTCAATCTTGATAATTTCCAACATCTCATATCACCTCATTTCCTACGCCGGAGTTATCCGATTCCCCTAATTCAAACGGTACTTTTTGTATGAAGTTCTCAGACCAAGCCATAAAACTGTTATATATGCCGCACTCAGGAAAAGGGCTATTGCAAAGTAAGGGATTATCGTTTTTCCGACAAACAAAAAATCTGTTACCAACGCACTCTCCTTAAACTGTAAAGGATTAAACATTTTAATCTGGCTATATGTGGATGCCTGCCGAAACATCAATACCACTGCCATGCCGCCTAGAGCCGCAGTAATCTTTGCATTTTTTACCTTTATGGATACGAGCATTACCAGATTCGCCATAACCAACGCTCCTGCCAGCCCACAGAAAAACACGACCAGCAACGCAGTTCCAACACTGAAATTATGGAGACACTCAAACCAAAATGTCTGTGCGGAAGCGCCCAGACCATGAAGGCTGGCAATCCCTCCATGCACCATAATAAGCACTCCGACATAAATCAGATATGCTGAAGCTGTAAACAAATTTCCTGCAATCCACCTTGCCTGCATATCTTTTTTTCTTCCATATGCGCAAGCTAATGTCAGCTCATCTACACCGCTCTCACTGTCTTTTGTGTAGCAGCCTGATAGACAAAACGTAAGAATAAGGAAAAAGACCGGGTATTCCATTCCAAAATACCCAAACACATTTGCCCATCCCATATGATAAGCAATCCGAAAGGGAGTTTCTATGTTCTGAATTTCCTGTTCCAATATAGAAATCTGCTCTGCTGAATATGGAAACAGCCCGTTTTCTTCATTCACATACAAAAGCTGTTCCAACACTGCCTCTTTATATTTCTGATAAAAGTTTTCTTCTGAATCTAAAAAGCTATAATCCAGCCCCACCTTTTCATTTCCATTAGACATATAAGGACCATAGTAAGCGTAATTGATCACATAATTGGACACAATATATTTTGTCATTCCTCCGGTTCCTAAAAAGCCCCTGTTTTCAGCCAGATATTCCTTTTCATAACTGGAATCGTATTTCTCAATCAGTTCTTTGATATACTCCCCATCCAAAACCCCTTCCAAGTCCTCCGAAGCCTGTTTCAGCGCCCTAAATGACGATAATCCTTTTACCATATTTCCATCGGAATCTATCGTTCTGTACTGTAGATTCAGTGTTACAATAGCAAAAAGTACGCTGAGAACACTTAACGCCACAAGGGAAATAAGAGACACCTTATTCCACATTTTTTTGTATTCCAGTCTGATTATATCCTTCAACTTCAATTCCTCCACTATTCTATATAAGAACTGCCATGATGTATAACACTCCAGTCACTGTCTTTTCCTTCCCTTACAAGAATCAGATATTGCCATGTCCCGCTATCACAGTATTCACAAACAAAAATATTTTCTGCCTTGTAACCGCTTGCCACGCCTTTATCCTCTACCTCATATATTTCCGTAATTCTCGGATCGATACAGGAATATACAACCGCATTTGTTTCCACCGAAATTGAAAGAACCTCCTCTACATATTTTTTCGCCGCTTCAAAGGCTTTGTTCAATTCTCTGGAATCAAAATTCTGCGTATATGCTGCGGTATCTGTCTGAAAACCGTAATTTTCAGCATTGGGGGCGCCGTATCCTGATACCCCATTTCCCATCGCAACATTTGTCATCGTTTCTCTTTCCGCACGATATTCGGCAAGTTTCTTCTCCAACTCCTCGTCAGTGCTATTCTGTCCCGGTGTTTCCGGCTGTTGCGCTTCCGGCTGCTGTGTTTCCGACTGTTGCGCTTCCGTTCCATGAACTTCACTTGCATTTATTTCGTTCTTGTCCTGCTCAGTCTCCTGTATATCCTCCTGCCTATCGTTTGTCTCTTCTTCATAAATTTGTTCTGGCTGCAAAGTCTGGATACCGGCTGAATCGTCCTCTCCACCTGCACAGGCGGTCAATCCCATCGCCACTACACATACCATACATGCAAAAAACTTTTTTGTTTTCATATTCTCATCCTTTCTTCCGCTTATCTCTGATTAAGTTATTGACTGCTGCTCCAGCAATTTTAAACATTAACACCACCTGCAAGATCGGAAGAGCACACGTCTGAA
>CAQBGY010000425.1 GCA_948759685.1 uncultured Eubacterium sp. | reverse complement strand
GATGGCGTGTCCGTCCAACGTTGATAATGTAAAACCCGTCTCAGCGCTTGTCGGAAAGGAGATTGATCAGGTATTTATCGGCTCATGCACCAATGGACGGCTCGAGGATTTAATGGCGGCGGCGGCGTTTCTAAAGGGGAAGCATGTGGCGCCTTTTGTGAAGCTGATCATCACACCGGCAAGCCGCAAGATTTATAGAGAGGCGGTCGCAAATGGGACGATGGCAGTGCTTGCGGAGGCGGGCGCGATCATCACGCATCCTAGCTGTGGTCTGTGCTGCGGCAGGACTGGAGGCATTCTGACCGATGGGGAGACAGTGATTGCCACAAACAACCGTAATTTTCTTGGACGCATGGGTACCTCAAAAGTAAATATTTATCTGGCATCGCCTAAGTCGGCTGCGGCTTGTGCGGTGGCAGGGAAAATTGTTGTTCCATAAAGAGTGTGGACAATCTGTCCAATGGACAAAATGACAAGAATAGGATATCCTTTTATTGATACATGTATTGATGAAAGGATATCCTTTTTATGCACACGGGCAGAGGAAAAATACAGCGCAATAATTGACATAGGAGGAGTTTATGAAGGCAATAAAAATCGGAACCAAAATTGAGATTTACAATGACACCGTCATGACTTTTAATGAACTGCCGGCACGAGCTTATATTGTAAGGTTTGAAAAAATGACAGGTTTTTATCTGGATGAGTATGCAGAGGTGGAGATTAAGGAGGATAAAATTTATGGAGAACACATAAATAAGGTCAAGAAGGTATTGCGGACATACAAAGCGTTTAACCGCAATCTGGGGGTGATTCTAAGCGGTTATAAGGGAATCGGAAAGTCGCTGTTTGCCAGACTTTTAACAGTGGAAGCGATAAAGAACGGCATTCCAATCATTGTGGTGGACAAGTATATTCCGGGAATCGCTTCTTATTTGGAAGCGATTGACCAGTGTGTCATGGTATTGTTTGATGAGTTTGACAAGACCTTTGGCGATGTCAAGGCAGTGGAAGGAGAGACCGAGCCACAGGCTGCGCTGCTTGGTCTGTTCGACGGGATTTCACAGGGAAAGAAATTGTTTGTCATCACATGCAATGATGTCAGGAAACTCAATGATTTTATCGTGAACCGTCCGGGACGTTTTCACTACCATTTTCGCTTTGAATATCCAACTGCGGAGGAGATTAAGACGTACTTGCGGGATAAGCTAAAGAAATCATTTTATGGTGAAATCGAGCCGATCATATCATTTTCAAGAAAAGTGGACTTAAATTATGATTGTCTCAGGGCAATTGTGTATGAAATCAACAGCGGAGAGAGTTTTCGCAGTGCGATTGAGGATTTGAATATCATGAATCTGTCAAAGGAGAGCTACCACCTCATAATATATTTTAAGAATGGTTCGCCGATGCGCATTGAGAACAAGCATATTGACTTTTTTACGGAGGAAGAAATTATTGCCTGCTTTTCGGACGATGGCTTTAATGAGATTCTGACAGTCAGTTTTTGGATTAAAGACAGTACGTATGATGTGAAGGAGGATTGTGCAGTCATTGCGGCGGAACGATTGAAGATTACGTATGATGAAGAGTATGATGAGGAACGCGTGCGAAAGATTAAGACGCTGATAGTGGACCGTCTGGAAATCAGAAAGGTGCGGGAGAGGAGCCTGCACTATGCAGTGTAGGCTCAGCTTGATTCAGGTTTCGCTTAATTCAGTTGGTCATGCTCAAGAATATGCTGGAGAAGTCCGTCACAGCCTTCCATGATATCCTTGTAGGTGGTGTCAAAATCTCCGGTATACCAAGGGTCTGCTACATCTCTGCCAGAACCGGCAAAGGTGAGTAGTTTATAGATTTTGCTCTCGCTGTCACCGCCTGCGATGCGGGTCATATTGCGGATATTGGCGGTATCCATACCGATCAGATAGTCATACGCTGCATAATCCTGTGCCGTCATCTGAACTGCGCGGTGCGGAATCAGCGGTATTTTGACCTCTCTTAATTTGTTCACTGTGCCGTAGTGGGGCGGATTGCCAATCTCCTCGCGGCTGGTGGCAGCAGAGTTGATGTAAAAGGCGCTTTCCAGTTTTTTTTGTTTTACGAGGTGTGTCATGACGCTTTCTGCCATGGTGCTGCGGCAGATATTGCCGTGGCAAATAAAAAGTATTTTAATCATTTTTCTATAACTCCTTATATATCCTGTATTTCTTCTCAAATGTTTGACTTTGCTGGGTTTTCGGACTATTCCGAAATTCTATGTTTCCAAAGCATTTTCTCAAATCGTCTCATACTTTCTCATATTTGTCCCTGCAAAATTGGTAAATACGTTGGTAAAGTAAGCGGCTTTACCAACGGGCTTTGTAAGAGTTCGCCACTCGCTGCAGTTCCTCTTTCGCATCATCAAAATTCACAGGGGTGTAGGTATTCAGGGTTAGGAACTGTTCAGAAATTACTCATGACAATTACTTGTCACAAGTAATTTCATCACAGTTCCTTACGCTGATATCCGAATGACCCATGATATACTGTAAGGTCTTCGGATTCATCCTCGACTTCGCCATATTGGAGCAAAAAGTGTGTCTGCATACATGAGGGGTTACTTTTGGCATCTGGATACGATAAATCTTGTTGTACTTTTCGATGATATGCTCCATATACTTCTCCCAGTGAAGGACAACCTTTGGCATATCATTCTTATCCAGACACAGGAAACGAATATAACCATCTACCATAGGCTCAACTTTCGGTGTTTCCCGATTAGCAATGATTCTCCGAAAACATGTTGCCACTTCTTCTGTCATAGGAACATAGCGGACACCGCTTTCCGTTTTCGGCTCTTGGATCACATATTTCATCTGGGATGTGCGCTGTAACTGATGGTCTACCTTAATACGCATTTCTCCAAGCTCAATATCAGGTATTGTCAGTCCGCAAAACTCCGAAATACGAAGCCCCGTATGAAAGAAGATATAGATTGCGTCATAGTATCTGCTAAAATGATTGTCTTCTCTGATAAACTTGAGCAAATCCCTTTCCTGTTTCCGGGTAATCGCTTCTCTGGTAACAGAATCATTGACAATAACTGATGCCAACTCAAATCCAAATGGATTCTTGCGAATCAGGTCATCATCTACAGCCATCTGAAATGCCGGTCTGAGAACGCCACGGATAGAGTGAATGGAACTATATCCTCTGCCGTCCATCTGCTGAAGCTTAATGAGCCACGCTTTTGCATCTGACAAACGTACCTTGTCAATACGCTGTCTGCCAAATGCTTCCTTTTTCAAGACGTTAATGACTGTCTTATATCCAGCAACCGTGTTGTGGCGGACTCCTGTTTTCAGTGACACATACTTCTCCACCAACTCCAGCACCGTGTAATTGCCGCCATTGGTTACGATGTGGTTAAACAAATCCGCTTCAATCTGCTTTTCTTTCTCTCTCAATGAAAGTTCCCACTTCTTACCTTTCGGCATTGGGTCATTCTTATCCAAACGCCAACTGTAAACATTTTTCTCTTTTCCGTCCTCGTCAATATAACGGAACCGATACCTCCCATCTGTGCGCTGATACTCGCCCTCACGTAAAATACGATTACGGTTATCTCTTCTTTTCTCACTCATCGAACCTCTCCTTTCAAAAAAGGAGAGTCAGACTTGCAAAGTTATCATACCACAAATCTGACTCTCCGTACAGCTTTATCATAGGATACAGGTAATTTGCCGTTTCCTTTTTCAGATATTTTTATACAGCAATTGCGCGATCAAGATACCGTTCAAATTTCTCACGCTTAATCAAGACTCTGTTTCCATTCATCATATAGAAATCTTCATTGGGATGTGTGTCAATGAGCATTCGCAGCTTTCCCTCGCCGATATGATAATATCCAGCGGCTTCTTCAATGGTCAGCGTATACCTGAGCCAGACCGGAATATCTGAATATCTTTTTTCATCTACAATCATTTTTTTATTCGCCATAGGCAGTTGTCCTCCATACATGAAAACAGCCAGACAGGGAAGGTCGG
>CAQBGY010000424.1 GCA_948759685.1 uncultured Eubacterium sp. | reverse complement strand
TCCGGGGGGCAATTTATCTGGTCAACCGGGGGGCAAATTCACTGAGTTTTTCCACCTTTCAGGACTTCGACGGTTACGGACGTCCGAACCGTCTCGGCGACCACATGATAGCACTGACCGCCGGCTTCACGTTCCATCTCGGCAAGACCGGCTGGAAACGTGCGGTGGATGCTACACCTTATATCCGTCAGAACGAGTGGCTCGTGGATTATGCCAACCTGCAGACCGAAAGGAGCAAGCGTTATGAGGAATTGCATGACCGCAACCGGCTTGCCGAGTTAAAGAAGATTCTGGAAATCGAGGGCTTGCTTGACAAGTACGGCCATCTTATCAATGAAGACGGAATCGACAGCCATCAGAGTTATCCCAGAAATAATTATAGCGGATTGAACTCGCTCCGGGCAAGATTGAGGAACCGGCATTGGGATGGAATCTCGCCGCTTGATTCTGCAAGTATCGGGTATGATAACACGAGTGCCAAACATGGCGACAACGGTGATGATTCCGAAAAACCGGGCAAAATTGTTTCTGGTGGAATAGAACTCATCCAAGCCGGAGATTGCATCGGGTCGCCTGTCTATTTCTTTTTCAATCTCAACACGGCACACCTGACGGATGCTTCCCAAATGCTCAACCTCGATGAATTGGCTCGCGTAGCGAAGAAACACGGATTATCCGTGAGAGTAACCGGTGCGGCCGACAGTTCAACGGGAACTCCTGTGCTTAACGGTTCATTAAGTGCATCGAGAACCGACTATATCGTTGCAGAATTAGAAAAGCGTGGCATATCGACCGAACGCATCGTCAAGGCAAGCAGGGGCGGCATAGCCGACCATGTGCCGGTTGAAGCCAACAGGCATACGAAAGTGGAGTTATTTTTTTAATGTGAAATAGCGTTTTATAATTGTATTGTGCTAATTGATGAAGTCTCGCCGCTGTGAAGCGTCGGGACTTTTTTGTTTTTGGATAATCTTCTATTCTCCCTCTTTTATTCCCTCATATACCCCTTGTCCGGGCAATTCCCTTATTACGCATCGGCCATTCTCTTCAGAGAGATTTTCTATGCAAAGGTACAGCGTGTGTCCGGTCGTCAAGTACCGCTCCGCTAACGGTTCCCGGATATTACGGCAGCCTTCCGCAAATCGGAGATTGGCTTTCAGCCCCCGCCTCGTTACAGGGCAAAGCCGGACGAGCCGGGTTTTGCTCTTACATTCGGCGGTTGGGTATTCCGTTTCATCCTGTACACTGTTTACTTGCCTTATCCGTCCTTTTCCCGCTGTCAGTCCTGCATAAAAATCATTCCCCGACGAGAAGCCGAAAGAGCTTCAAGAAGAGGGAAGAAAAACAAATCATTAAAATTCAAGATTATGGACAACATCAAGGAAAGCAAGGAGTACCAGCTCGCCAAAGACTGGGAAAGGGCAGTGAACGATTACGGCTTCAATCCCAAACGGTTTGCAGCCGCTATCCCCGAAATGCACCCCACACTGCAGCAAAGCCTTTACAGGTTGGTAAAGGAGTGTATCGTGGTCATGGCAGACGAGACACGCAACTACGATGACCGCAACCGTGCATCGCACGAAGAAGCGAAGTGTATCATGGAATACCTCAAGGCAAACGGGAGACATATCCCATTAAGATAACAGGCGTATGAAAACGAAAGAATTACAATTTGACGGCAATACCTACATCTGCCGTATCGTGAAATCCAACGAGGGCGAAGAACTACTTATCGGCTCGACCGCTCTGCTCGATGCACTTCAACCGGGCAGCTTCGAGGACGAGAACGAAGGTTTTGCAAGCAAGGAAGCTGAACGGATTTACAACGAAGTGTTCTTTTTCACCGATGCGAAAACGCTCGGATTGCCGGACGAGGAACTCATCACGGAATTAAAAGAGGACAACCCCGAATGGTTCAACTAACACAAGTCAATAATCAACTAAAACAAAAAATTATGAACAAAGATTATGTAATGCGCACCGCACAAACAATCAAAGACCAATTACTGTCATTCACCCCCATGCCCGTCTTTATGTCGTGGGGAGTCTGCGAATTTGTCGCTACGGTATTCCGGGAACTGCCGGCATTGCGGCTGAAAGTAAACGGACGGTTACACGCCGGATATGTCGTTATCGCACTCAACGGCTCCGACTACTACGAGGTCTATCTACTGAAAGAAGATGATAACAATGCGAAATGTGTCAATGAAGAAGTCTGCTTCGACGAGCTGGGCGATGTTATCGACCGGGCTATCGAAAGCGGTGCGGATTAACGACCGAGTGTATCGTTGGCTGGATAATCCGAAATTGTGACCTCGCATATCGTTGGCAATCGCTGCCAACGATATGCTGTTTTTTTATATGATTCCGTAACGCCTTTTGGTGGCATTGTCAAACACATCCGTCTCTTTTAGAAACTGTATCACCCGTTCCCTGTCTTCGGAAATCAGACGACCTTTCAGCTTGCCATCCTTTTCCGTGATTTTCAATTTTGAAAGTTCAAAAATATCGGAACAATCCAGCCAACTGTCATAATCCAGAATGTCACGATAATTGCGGACTAACAGCGGATATTGGCAATTCATCAGTTCCTCTGACCTCTTGGAAGGGTCTATCTCTGAATTTATCAATAACGCACCGATTGCAACACCTTCCGGTGTAAAGCCGATGATTACGATATATTTATTACGGTCTTTATATCCGTCTTTCAGTATCAAACCGTCCTCTTCATCAAGAGGAACATAAATAATGTCACCAATTTTGATTGATGACATATCTACTTGTTCCGCTTTGGCCATCGCAGCTTTCAGCTTCTCCAATGCTCCTGTTTTATCATCCATGTGGTTAGGATAAAGCGTTCTTTACAATCTGCTTCTCTCGGATATAATCGACCATGCACTCGGTCGCTTTTCCTGCTCTGGCAATATCTATTATCGTAATGAAATTCTTTTGAGGATCATCCTGAATACGTGCCATCGCTTCCTCCCATGCCGAATCATGCGACAAGTCAGACAAATCGTAAGGGTCTATGTCCTTATATTTGGCAATAGCTGCATCAAGGCAACGCTTGTTGGCTCCTGATATGTAGTCCATATCGGGAACGGCGGTTGTATATACTTTTTTATCCCGAACCTCAATGTTTGAAAGGAACTCGTCAAAATTCCCTTCCAACGGTTTGCCTTCGGCGATTTGCAGAGCCTTATAGGTATATGCCGGCACGGGGCCGTGTTTTAATGCTCTGAAAGAATCCTCGACAATCACCTTACCGTATTTGACAAGGTGATCCTGCTGGGCGAAATAAAGTATCTTAAACAACTTTATATAGTCCACGCCATTGGGAAAACTCTGCATGATGTAGAGTATAACCGCTTTTATTTTTGTTATCTGTATGGATGTCTTCATTTTATTCAATCTATCCTCCTGCAAAGATACAACTAATTTATTGAATAATATGTTTATAGCCAATAAAAAATCTCTTGGCTATAAGATTAGGATTACACGGATTACAAGAGTCCTGCCCCATATCTTATACCCAATAATATCAATATGGATGCCAAATCTATACTGATTACATCCTACCATTGATTGCTTAGGTAAGCGTCTCCAATCATGACAATATCTGCGGAGAATGTGATGGTAGAATACATCTGTCGCTTCTTGTCAACATTGAAAACTTCCTTGTAATACACGATGTACGCATATTTAAACTCTACAACACGAAAGACCGAATTGTCTCTGGTGCTGTAATATACCACCTTGCCGCTTATAGCTTTACAAGGACTGTTTACCATTGCTTCAAGAATGATGGTCTCCTTGGTAGATTCAATGGTTATCGTAATACGACCGCCTATGACATTTGTCACAGGTCTTCCTTTATTATCTGTCTTGCGGCTAAACTCAATATGTGATGATATCACTTCTATCTCCTTTCCTTGCAAGCGCACGGTTGCTCTTAATTCTGCCATGCTAAACTACTATTTATCATTAGTGTCCACTAAAAAATCATAAAAGTTCTTTGAAAATATTGAAAG
>CAQBGY010000423.1 GCA_948759685.1 uncultured Eubacterium sp. | reverse complement strand
TCAGGGACGTGTTGTCAAGTGTGTTTTTAAACTTTTATAATCGTAAACTCTTAATTTAACCGATTGCTCTGCTTTGATTGGCTTCCATAGACTATCAGAAATTCCATTCTTGTAAAGCCTGCTAACGCACCGTAAAACGGCTTCGGACTTGACCAGAATTCCATTTCTGATGCAGGACAATCAAGCCAATCAATGGCGGTTTCCGCGTCCGGAACACCGGTTTCCAAAATTCCGGAATGGAGGTTTCTTGAAGCAAGAATATTCATTTGAGTTTAGTAATTAATTATTAAGCCAAATAAAATTAGTATTTTCATCATATACAGCATTATAAATTATTTCTGCTAGCTGTTCTTCGCTTGCTGTTTTATTATTTTCCCCAATAATTCTACCTTCTGCATTATTATGTATGTCCATATTTTTATGTTCTAATTTAGTATGCCCATCTACCTCCAAACCCGTAATATCCTTATCCTCGTGAGCCGTTGCAAACATTTCTGCTTTCTCACTTCCGATTAATATAACCATTTCTGCATTCCACATACCATGTCTAAATGCATCACTCCTATCACCAAGCCCATTATAACCAAACTTTTTTTCTGTCTGTGTAGTTGCAATATTTTTGGCTGTATTTACTTTTAATGCATCAAGTGGATATCTAATGACTAATTTTTTTTCTGTATCCGTTAGAGAATTCCAAATATTACTTACACCACTATCTCTTCTCATAGAAACCTGTCTTACTATAAGCGTTTCTATTTCTTCATTTCCCTTTTCTGGATTTTTCGATTTAATTTCAATAATAATCTTTATCAGTTCACCAAAATCATCATTTACTTGTATTGCTAAAGCATTATTTGCTGCCATAGCCTCAATATTAAATCCGATTATCATCCATATGCATATTACAAATGTCAACAGTCTTATTTTCTTTTTCATTGTATTCCTCTCTATACTTGTCGAATTATTTCTATTATGTTAATTTCCTTAACTTTTTGCAAAGGCATCAGTGATGATACAATTGCTGTAAATATAGTAATTCCAATAATTGTAATTATCATTTCAACAGGTAATCTCCATACGGTATTAAAATACTTAGCAACTAGATGACTATAAAGATAATAATGTAAAGGTACACCAATTGCTATTCCTAACGCCCCACCTCCACATGCATATAATAGAGCCTCCAGTATTACTATCTTTTTACATTGTTTTGTCGTCCCACCTACAGCACAAATCATCCCATACTTTTTCATATTATTCCAAACACTTATGCTCATACAATTTATAATATTAAAGATAGTTACCGCTATGATAGTTCCACAAAATCCATATACAAAGACTGCCATTGTTAAAAATTGGTTTTTGCTTTCTTCTTTTTTTTGTCGGTAATCAAATATACTAAATTTTTCTGGTATAATTTTAGTCATTAATTCCCATACTTCCTCATTTCCCTTACTAAATCTTATATCCAGTATGGAATAATCCATATTTCCTACTACCTGTTGAAACAATGCTTCTGCAAGCAGGCATCTCACACTGTCAGCCGAATCATATGGAAAATTCCTTAATACTCCTCCTACTACACACGCTATTGTATTGCCTCCATTACCTTTAATCAGTACCTCATCTCCTACTTCTAAACCACTTTCTTCATCAACTAATATTTCTTCTCCTTCTAATAACCTGCCTATATTTAATTTCCCAGAAATTATTTTGCTTTCTATCCATTCAAATTGCTGTTTGTCATATGATACAAGCAACGTAGAAAATACATTTCCATTTTTTTCCAATTCTGCATTGTTTACTTTACGTCCAACAACACTTTCTACACCACTTATTTCTTCTATTTTCCACTTTACTTCATCATGAATATAGTACTTACCTTCTTTATTATAAATAGAGGCATCCGGATTATATGGCTTTGTAAAATATGAACCTTCATAAATAAAGTTAATCATAACAGAAAAAGCAAAAATCAAAACAATATTCATTGCAAAAGAAGCTATCATAAGCCCAAGTGATTTTCTATTGCTTCCTGTCTGTCTAAGGCTAATTAGTAATTCTACTGGAATTTTTATCGTCCTTCTTTTTTTTCGGCATTTTATATCTTTCTGATAAGTTTCTTCATTTATCGCTGTTAATGGCGGAATACTGCATACATATCTTACCGGACTCACTGTCGCTATCATAACTGCTGCCAAACCAGTAAATATTCCAATCACAATCCCTGCTATACTGACTTGAAACACAAAAATATTTTCAAACATATCTTTATTAAGAAGTCGTAGCAATAATAAACAGCACCATGTCAAAACCACCCCGCTCCCAATCCCTGCGGGTATACTATGACACCATAGTATTTTTCCTTCTTTCTGCACACATCTTCTTAATTGTTTTGAATCTGCTCCTATACACCTAAGTAAGCCATATAATTGCTTTTTCTCATGAACACTTATATTCAAGCAATTTGTAATCATCAGAATACTTACAAGAAATACAAGACAAAATAAAATACCCGCTATCAAATATAAATTAGCGGCTAAGACAGATTTCCCCTTTCCCATAACTGCCAACAATATTTCATTTAACTGTATTCTGTTTTCTTCCAAATGATACTCTTCTATAAGTTTACATTTTACTTCATCGATTTCTTCCACATTTTGACATGTAATATAATAATCCCCACAACTATTTCCCAGTATCCTTCCGCCTTCTACAGACAACAAAAGACCATACACATCTCTTGCTGTAAGGGAAGAAAAGGTATCGCATACCCCTACAATGTCCAGGTTATACGTCTTTCCTTCCAACCTAACTGGCAGGACATCTCCTACCTTCAAAGCATAATCCTTCTTAACCTTTTTATCAATAACAACCTCTTCTCCGGTCTTTGCATATTGTCCTTCTAAAAGTCTGACATCAAACTGCTGTATGATATCCGCATCTCCGCATAGTATCCTGCACTCTTTCTCTTTCAATTCTCCTGTTGGTAACTCAACCAACCAGCCTGCATGACTTATTCCTTCTATTTTTTCTATATCAGTAATTTCAAAAGAAAGATTTTCCACTTTCATATGATAGTTTCCATAGATGTTCTTGACGGCCTGTATTTCAACATCTATTCCAATATCCGCCAAACTAAATACCGTTGTAATCATGCAAATAGCCGCCGCAATACATGCCACTGTAATAGTTGTTTTCTTTTTATGCATACGATAATATTTATATATGATTTCTAAATAATTATTCTTCCACTTATCTTCTTTCACTAACACAACCATCCTTTACATACAGTATTCTATCTGCTACTTTGGCAATATCATGATTATGAGTAATTAGCAAAACTGTTCTGCCATATTCTTTTGATATTTCCCACAATATTTTAATAACCTCCTGACTATTTTTGCTATCCAAATTGCCTGTCGGTTCATCTGCTAATATCAATTTCGGCTCTGTTGCCAATGCCCTGCCTATCGCCACTCTTTGCTGCTGCCCGCCCGATAACTGTGATGGAAAATGCTGTTTCCTTTTCTCCAGTCCCAATTTATTTATAATACTATCTATTTTCTTTCTATCCGGCTTATTATGCCCTAATGAAATGGGAAAAATTATATTTTCCTCAACGGTTAATTCCTGAATCAAATTAAAGGATTGAAAAATAAAACCTATGTTTTCTCTTCTAAATACTGCTTGCTGATCCAGTGTCATCTCTCTTTGTTCTATCCCATCAATTACTATTTTTCCGTTGGTCGGTCTGTCTAACATCCCTACAATATTAAGTAAAGTACTTTTTCCAGAACCCGATTCACCTATAATAGCAATAAATTCCCCTTTGTGTACTGAAAAACTTACATGATTCAGTGCCTTTACCTCACTATCCCCCGAACCATATATTTTATCGACATTCTCCATTTCCAAAATATAATTATCCGCCATAGCAACTTTCCTCCCCAAACAAATACTTTTTGTCTATATCAGTTAAAGAAATATATATTTTTAATGCTTGTTCCGTTAAAAACTTTTGCAATTTGCAATTACATTC
>CAQBGY010000422.1 GCA_948759685.1 uncultured Eubacterium sp. | reverse complement strand
TCCATTTCAGCGAAACAAGCCGGGAAACCTTTACGGACAAGGTAGTGCGGCTTATCGAGAACGACAAGGACAGTGTAACCGATTGAAAAAAGATACATTTTTTCTTTTTCCCTATTGACTAATGCCGAAAGGCACCGTCTTAATCGAGTGCGGGAAGCTCTTACAGCGGGGCGGCTACCAGATTAAAGTGCTGAATACGATTAACTTCAAGAAATCCATGAAATACAATCCCTTTGCCTATCTGCGGAGCGAAAAGGACATTTTGAAGTTAGTCAATACCATTATCGCCAACACCAAAGGCGACGGGGAGAAATCCGGCGAGGATTTTTGGGTGAAAGCGGAAAAGCTCTACTACACCGCGCTAATCGGCTATATCTGGTATGAAGCCCCGGAGGACGAGAAGAACTTCACGACGCTGCTTGAAATGATAAATGCGTCGGAAGCCCGCGAGGACGACGAGGACTTCCAGAACCCGGTTGACCTCATGTTTGAACGTCTGGAAGAAAAAGACCCGGAGCATTTTGCAGTCAAGCAGTACAAAAAATACAAACTTGCGGCGGGCAAGACCGCAAAAAGCATACTTATCTCATGCGGCGCGAGGTTAGCCCCATTCGACATTAAGGAACTGCGGGAGCTTATGGAAACCGACGAAATGGAGCTTGACACCATAGGCGACAGAAAGACCGCCCTTTTCGTGATTATCAGCGACACCGACGACACTTTTAACTTTGTCGTGAGTATTCTCTACACACAGCTATTCAACCTCTTATGCGACAAGGCAGATGATGAATACGGCGGGCGGCTTCCCGTCCATGTGCGCTGCCTGTTAGACGAGTTTGCAAATATCGGGCAGATACCGAAGTTTGAAAAGCTCATTGCAACCATACGGAGCCGGGAAATATCCGCGTCAATCATCTTGCAGAGCCAGTCACAGCTAAAGGCAATCTACAAGGACAACGCCGATACCATAGTCGGCAACTGCGACACCACGCTTTTCTTGGGCGGCAAGGAAAAAACGACGCTCAAAGAAATATCGGAGATTTTAGGCAAGGAAACGATAGACAGCTTCAACACGTCCGAAACCAGAGGGCGGGAGCTTTCGCATGGGCTGAACTATCAGAAATTGGGAAAGCAGCTTATGACGGAAGATGAAATCGCAGTCATGGACGGAGGGAAATGTATCTTGCAGCTACGCGGGGTGCGCCCGTTCTTTTCGGACAAATTCGACATAACGAAGCACCCGAAATACAAGTACCTTTCCGACGCAGACCCGAAGAACGCCTTTGACATGGAGAAGCACTTGCGCCGCCGCCCCGCTATCGTCAAGCCCGATGAAGTCTTTGACTATTACGAGATTGACGCGGCAGATTTACAGGAGGACGCAGACAATGAATGAGCGTTCCCCAAAGGAGAAGCCGCGCCTTGTACTGATTATGGGCGGGCGCATGGAGCAGCAGCGCGAGGAAGCGAAACGGCGGGCTGAAATCCGGGAATTTATCGCAGCTTGTGAACGGCTCTACGAAAAGAACCACCAGAAAGAAAGGAGGGATTGCGATTAAAGGAAGAAATACAGGCTATGAGATACGCGCCCCTTGCGTCATGGAAATGTGGATAACAGGCTATTCCGCTATGGAAAACGCCATTCACAGCACATGGAAAAGCAAAGGGCAGCTTTCCCACGTCCTGCAAACAGCGTTTCCCACAGCTCCATAAGACAGCCAGTTACCCACATTCCCACAACGCCGACGACTACGGAAGCCCAATCTATCCTACCTGTCATTCAAAAAGAGATTTTTTAAGGAGCTGACCTAACATCAAGAACGTAAACACAGGCTACATGATACGCGCCCCCACTTCCCCGGCGCAGCACACAGCGGCAAGAGCCGCACCCCTTACAACTGAATACCGCCGCGCCGCAGACACTTAGGCGGCGTGGGGAACCCGCCCAACCCGGCGGGCTTATGACCGCGGCAGTTACCAAAACTGACCGCCGTTTTTTATGCCCTTTTTTGGGCAGCCGCACACGCGGCAAGAAAGGAGAAATTCATGGCATTTTTTAATTCGGCAGTAGGCGTTTTGCAGACCCTTGTTGTAGCTCTGGGAGCCGGGCTTGGTATCTGGGGCGTGATTAACCTCATGGAGGGCTACGGCAACGACAATCCGGGCGCGAATGCTCATGTACGTTAAAGAAGCAAAAATTATAAATAGAAGATAGACAGCCACCATTATTCCGAACTATAAAAACAGAACTTATGTTTGATAACAATTGCGTATAGTTTACGTCTATTGACTTCCTTAAATCCGTTCAGTATGATATTGTTTGAATTTATCTCTTTGAACGGATTGACAAGGAGGTGTGAATACATGAATCGAATTTATTGGGATAGAGATAAAATATCCATATTGACAGACCAAATAGAATCCATAGAGCATAAACATTATGCGCTTCAATTATTTCTGAGCATTGATAAACCTTTAAATTTATATGTATCGGGTAAACTGATTGCGGGTAAGTGTGTAATTGTAAATCATAATGTTAATCATGTCTTTTCGACAGGAAATAAATTACATTTATCAATTATAATTGAACCTGCTTCTAACATAGCTAAGCAATTAGAGATGAAAATGAATGGAAACGATTTCCGTATTTTAGATGATTTCGGGATTGAAAAAATAGAAAATATTGTTTTTGATCTTGCATATTGCCAAAAGGATAATGAACTCAAATATTATCAATATTTAATTGATACATTATATGAATATATGAATTTAGACGGAAAAATAAAAGTATATGATAATAGAATTAGGGAAGTGCTAAACTATACTGAAAAATGTACCTGTACTGTTCACACTATTTCATTTTTGGCGGATATGGTATCGCTATCACGAAGCAGATTATCACATTTATTTCGTGAGCAAGTCGGTATACCATTAAAAAGTTACATACAATTTCACCAAATGCAAAAAGCCTTTTTTGCTCTTTTAAGTGGAAAAACTATTACAGAAGCAGCAATGCTTGCAAATTTTGACTCACCATCACATTTTGCGGCAGTTACAAAAAGAATGATGGGTATGCCCGCAAGTCTATCCTCTAAAAATAGCGTTTTTTTGAAAGTCTATGATGTATAAATGATTTATAATCAAGCAGGAACATTTTGTAATAACGAAACGAAATAGCAAAACCAGCCGAGCCAGTCAACGGCAAGATAAACGGCGCATACTGCGCCGCCGTTGACAGTCTCATCTGATTTTGCTGTTGAGTAATCAAGGAGCGACAGCTTAAAGTGCTGTCGCCCCTCTAAATTATAAAATGTAACTCTTAACTATGCACAGCCCTATGTGGGAGAAAGGGGGAACTTTCTATGGCTTGTACAGAGATATACAAAGAGCATATCATGTACACGTTTCACGGCTTTTGCAAAGTCGTTATCCGTAATGCAGCTATCACCGCATGGCGCGACCAGCAAAGGCGGCACAAAAGAGAAATATCCTTTGAATACCTCACAGAAGAAAAGTTCTACCCTTTAGGCACAACAGATGAATATTTTACAGTACCCTATGAAGAATACCCAATTACGATATGCGGTCAGACAGTCATTCTCACCAACGGGAAACTTGCCGCCGCCCTACGTGCTTTGCCGGAAAAGAACCAGGAAATCATTTTCCTTTACTTTTTCGGGAATTACAGACAGTGGGAAATCGGGGAAATGTACGGACGCTGCCGGAGTACAACCGGGTATCAAATCCACAGGACGCTGAAACTTCTGCGGAAAGAAATGGAGGTGCTTTCACATGGGGAATCCGAATCTTATCCCTTATGAAACGATTGTGCGGGCGACCAGCGGAGAGCCGGAAGCGGTGAACGAGGTTCTGCGCTATTACAGTCAGAGAATCCGTCATGCAGCCCTTGAAAACGGACATGTCAACACGGACACAGAGGACAGTATAAAATCCCGGCTTATCGCTGCCCTGTTCAAGTTCCGTTTTGATGAACAGGCATATAACGGGAGGTGAGGTTTGTCGGTAAAATAATTATACTCACA
>CAQBGY010000421.1 GCA_948759685.1 uncultured Eubacterium sp. | reverse complement strand
CGTCCGAATTTACCATTTTTTTATAAGAAAATTCATCAGAAAAGAGATAATAAAAATTAAATGAATGCTTTGTCAACAACTATTTATGTAAAGTTCTGCCTCCTCCACATTTCTTTTTTCCTCGTTTAATACCGATAATCTTATTGCTAACTTCACATCATCAATGGTTCATCGTCCACTGGTTCGTCAATGCCCTATACGAATCTTTATCTTTGATAATCGAGTAGAAATCCATAGTCTAGGTACACTCCCGGACTATGGATTAAATGTCAAGGATATTAAAGTTGAAACATCGTTTTCCCATAACATTTTTTGTTCAGTAATGCCATATTTTCATTACCGTATGCAGGTATAGTCACTGGTATTAGACGCAGTATAAGTCTTGGCATTAAATCTGAGTTTAAGAATGATGAGCACCTGAATGAGTTTATTATTATCATTCCTCGATTAAAAGCAAATGATACCCAAGTCGGACGAGGGAAGCAACCAAGTGCAAAGCGAAAAGAATCTCAAAAAAACATCTTCATCTGCAAAATATTTTAATAATTAAACGCGCAAAAATAGTTTAGTTATGAATAAATTGAGAATTAAACATAATATTAATTATTAAATGTTTATTCTATTAGAAACCAAAGTAGCAATTTATGCATGCCGAATAGCTATTCTTTACACCATCAGCCTTAGGCATTGCCATCCTAAAATCAGGCGCTATCTTCACATATTCGCCAAGCTTGAATTGAATTCCAAGAATTGCAGCAGATTCATCCTTTACCTTGTTCCAGTCGTTCTTTGAATATAAGTCATCGAATCGTACGTACAAAGAGATCTCTTTTGGCAGATTTACAGAAGCGAAGATTGAATAACCACTTTGGTCAGCATCCTCATTATATGATGCGTTCATCATATAGTTGTATTCAGCACCGATGGTAAATTTCTCGTGCTTATATCCTGCAAACGCTGCAAGGTTTCCGGTATCCCTTTTGCCTTCTTCTCCACACTCGTTCAAACCACCATACAAGCGAATCTGAAAGCCCTTTACAGGGGTAAGTGTTACACCCAAGCCATAATTAAGGCCCTCATTTTTCTGAATTTTCTTATAACCCTCACCATTTACGATAATCGCATCAGCCGAAATCCAGCCTGCAAATCTGTAGGCTGCCGAGATACCCAAATCGGCACTGCTACCGAACTTGTATTCGTCTTGGAAAGACTTCATGATGTAGCGATAACCCCAGAACTTCTCTTGAAAGTTGAATTGTGTAGTCGAAATAAGACCTCCATTCAATGTCAGATTTCCCGTTTCCCACGAAACCATTGCATTTTTAATGTAAGCAATACGTTGATAGTCGCTTACATCTGAAGACTTGCCGATATCCATCACACCTTTTACAGACAATCCATTTCCGAGTTTATACCCATAACCCAAGTAACTTCTTTCTAACTCGAAGCCTCGGTCGTCATTTTCTGCTCCCAAACCTGTATGGAAATTTCCAAACACTTGAACAATCGCTTTGCCTTTCGGCTCCTCTGTTTTGGTATCCTGCGCCTGCGTAGCAATACCGATGCTGGCTAAAAGACCTGCCATAATAAATTTCATTGTCACGTCAGTTTTAATTCGACACTGCAAAGGAACGGACTTCTTGTTTCATAAGAGTTTCAAAAAAATTAGGCTTTCGTTAAATACTGATTTCTTGAAAATATTACATTTTCATTAAATATCATTTGGAATAATATTCAGTTCGGTTTTTCTCTATAATTTTGCAGCACATAATATATAAGTATATGGCAACAGAACGTATATTGATAGTGGATGATGAAGAGACTCTATGTGAAGTCTTGAAAATCAATCTTGAAAATGAAGGCTACGATGTTGATACAGCATTAAGTGCGGAAGAAGCCTTGCTTCTGGATCTGAAGAAGTATTCTTTGATACTCCTTGATATAATGATGGGAGAAATCAGCGGTATCAAAATGGCCAAGATGCTAAAAGCAGATATCACTACTGCTGACATTCCGATTATTTTCTGCACCGCTCGCGATACGGAAGATGATATGGTTATGGGGCTGAATCTTGGTGCGGACGATTATATAATGAAGCCATACACCATTCGTAATGTAATAGCTCGTGTAAAGAGTGTATTAAGGCGCACTTCGGGACAGAAAACAGTGACTACGACTATTGAAAAGCCAAATAAACTTAAGGTGGAAGGGTTGCACCTTGATTTAGAATTCAAGCGCTGTGTTGTAGATGGCGAAGAGGTTAAGCTTGCTCGCAAGGAGTTCGAATTGTTGGGTTATTTGATTTCCCACCGAGGCAAGATTTGTTCCCGCGAACAAATTCTCAACCGTATATGGAGTAACGAGGTGGTTGTTCTTGACAGAACTATTGATGTAAACATCACCCGTTTGCGTTCTAAAATAGGTAAATATGGTTCGTATATCGTAACTCGTTCCGGTTTTGGTTATGGCTTCCGCGATTAAAATATCTTACCACAAGCGGCTTTTTCTTATGTTGCTTGCTTTCTCATGGACTCTAATCCTGTGCTTCATCGGATTTCAATACCTGCGAGAAAAACAATACAAATCAGATTTCTTGAATGCACAACTTCAAATGTACAATTGCCACCTTCTTGAAGTTGTAGAAGATGGTTTGTCATACGAAGAGTATATAGCGACACACGAAAAGCCTTTCAATGACCTTCGCATATCCATAATAGCTCTTTCCGGCGCTGTTATTTATGACAATATGATTTCACCGGATTCTCTTGACAATCACCGCCATCGACCCGAAATCGAAACAGCATTAAATGACGGATTCGGATACCATATCGAACGACAATCAACAAGTGATGGACGTGAATATTTCTATTCTGCAACAAAGGGCAAACGTGCTATAATCCGTACAGCTATTCCTTACTCATCAACACTTCGTGAGTTACTTAAGGCTGACTGGGATTTCTTGGGAATAATGATTATCATCAGCTCAGTGATGAGCGTGTTGGCTTATTTCGCAACAAGAAGACTTGGCAAGACCATTGAACGACTAAACAGGTTTGCAGATAAGGCTAAAAAAGGAGAGGTTTTTGACGAGAATGAACCATTTCCTAATGATGAACTTGGTTTTATTTCCAATCATATTGTACAACTTTATGCTCAATGGCAACAAACCATTAGGGATAGAGATATTGCTTATGAGGCAACTTTGCGTGAGGAACAAGAGAAAATGCGAATCAAGCGTCAGCTTACCAATAATATAAACCACGAACTGAAAACCCCTGTGGCATCCATACAAGTCTGCCTTGAAACCTTGCTTTCGGGCATCAATCTTAGTGAAGACAAAAGACTAGAACTTATAGAACGGTGTTATACAAACAATGAACGCCTTAGACGATTATTGGCTGATGTATCCTTAATAACAAGAATGGAAGATGGAAGTATGCTTATCGGTAAAGAGAAGGTCGTTCTCAACGATATTCTGTGTGAGATTGCCGAAGAATTGACGATAATGCCGGACGAGGAACGTATGACACTACATACCAACTTTAACGAACGAGTGATATTAGATGGGAATCTCTCGCTTATCGGCTCCATATTCCGCAACCTCACCGAAAATGCAATTGCCTATTCTGGAGGTAGGAACATCTATATCTCGCTTATCGCTAACGAAAACAAAGAGTATCATATCCGCTTTGAGGATGATGGTTGCGGTGTGGAAGAGAAACAATTAACACGCCTATTTGAACGATTCTACCGAATTGATAAAGGTCGTTCAAGACAAAAAGGTGGCACAGGGCTTGGTCTTGCCATAGTCAAACACGCTGTACAATTTCATGGAGGAACCATAACTGCCAGCAACCGGCCAAATGGAGGATTGAGATTTGATTTTGTTTTGAAAAAGTAGTTAACAGCATTATACCAACAGAGTTATCATACTGCTTCTGCCACGTGCAATAGGTATCCCCGGACTATGGCTTGCCATTCCGGCTGCCGAACTGTGTGCTTGCACTGTTATTTGCGTCCGTTATATCCAGAGCAACTCCACCCAAAA
>CAQBGY010000420.1:2289-4066 GCA_948759685.1 uncultured Eubacterium sp. | reverse complement strand
TTGCTGGCGGTTCCAGTGAAAGTGAAGGTGCCAGAGTTTTCCTGCCAACGGTTCATAATATTGGGGACCATAGAGGTATAGTAGTTAAGCGGCTCGCTACGAATGACATGGAGATAAATAGTATCGCCGTAAACACCATCTGCATCAACAATCAAACGCTTCTGCCCAGTTGTTGCCGATGTGATAATGTCGCCGGGAGTTTCTGTGTACGCCAGATCAATTCTTTCACCGTTTGCATTCAAGGACTCAATGATCTGCTCACCATAATCACCATAAAGTGTAATATAGGCATAGACCCTCTCGTATGTATCAATATCGAATTTGAAGTATGCTTCAATTTGTCCCATAGGAATGGTTTCGGGCCGGGGCCTGTAGATACTCTCCCAATCACCAAAATCAAACGCAGTGTACATAGTGCTGTACTTAGATTGATCAACAATGGAAAGCGTATAGGAACCGTGAGAAAACGCTTCTCCTTCTGCAGCAGAAACCTTGATATAGTAAACTCCTTCGGGAAGAATATAATTGGCACCAGCTTTGGTGGCTAGAACCATCTTGTTTCCTGTTGTCGCGTAATATGGCTCTGCCACATAGTCGCCAGCTGACAGTTGAAATACACCATAATCGCTAATGCGGACAGTATACCAATCTTGATCCACTGCAGTATTCAAGGAACCAGATATACTGCCGCTCGCCGGAGTTACAGTTGTCATACGCATTTCTGTTGCGATAAAAGGATTGTCGTTTGGTTCATTTCTGTCAAAAGAGCCAGCTACATCAATGCTAATCCTAAGACGAAACGCATCGCTTGTACTACTGCCAGAGCTGGAAACTACAAGGATGGCATAGTTTTGCGCTGATGCTTGGTTATGAACGAACGAAAGCCCCTCATCAACAGTTTTGTTTGTCTGTGGGTCAATGTAGGTTCCCAGGTTACACTCGCTGATGGGTGTTAAATCGCCATTCTCAGCAACCTTGCATAAGAGTAATCCATAGTCCAGATAGGGGCTATCAGGACATTCCAATGTTGCGTTAAAAATCTGACCAGATTCCATTGTGAACAGCACATACTGGAATTCGTCTTCTGCGGAGAGGTAGCCAGAAAATTCCTGGACAATTGCATCTGCGCTGGTTGCGGTAGGTAAATCGGCCAGATTTGCCAATTCAACACCACCAGTAGAAAGATCATAGTAGTTGGTAGAGTACTCCAACTCTTCGCCCGCTGATTCCATTAAAGGAATATCCATTGAAGGAAATTCGATATCGCTGGGTAGCGGCTCATCGATGGTATTGTTTTCAAATGCAAAAGCGGTGGTACTCATTAGGGAAAATACCATCAAGGTTGCGAGGACTACGGATACACAACGTTTTCTCATGTAAAAATTGCTCCTTTCAAATGTCCAAGTTTTGTTGTTATAATCTTTTGTGTTTACAAAACACTGAATACCGTTACATAATTTATCACCACCTTAATTTAACCCTTTATTAGAACTGTCCCCAAGGGTAAGCCTTTTAGCTTTGTTATGACTCTTTCAAATGGTCTCAGTTAACCACTTCCTATCCCCCTGGCGTCAGCCCTTTTTATAATACATTGTTGGCCCCTTTATCACCCCTCCTCGTATTCACCTACACTTCATATTTTCCTCTACATTTTAAAACCTTCTGGCATTCTTTTCGGTGGACAGCTTTTTTGATATTTTGTGGCAACCACTTCGTTTGGGTGTCAAACAGGAACACCCACACATAGAGGGCAGGGGCTGTGCGTTTTTCACAGCCC
>CAQBGY010000420.1:0-2279 GCA_948759685.1 uncultured Eubacterium sp. | reverse complement strand
AGTTCAGACGTGTGCTCTTCCGATCTCTTACGCGATATTTATATCCTGAAGTAACAGCTCGTGTCTCCGACATGTACATGGTGCTGTCGCTTACAGAATCATACCAGTAGTCATACTGAATCCATTGACCATTTTTGTACTGCTCCAGATACATGTAGCCACTAATTTTCGTTGCAGAAGACTTGCCATGGACAGTAACAGTGCAATCTGCATCTCCATCGCTGTTTTCCGCTACATATGCGGTAATGAACGAGGTGTAGGAGTATCTAGGTTGTGTCTCCTCACCATCTTCGCCGCCTGCAAATGCCGCATAACCCACTTGACAGGTTAGTACTGAGGTGCAGACATACAGAAGCGAAACCAAAATGTAAGCCAATCTTTTTCTCATAAATTTTTCCTTTCTTTTATTTGAAGAGTTGGTGTGCGAACTCTGTTAAAACCTCCATTCCATCTTGTGTTGATAAAAGATAACCAAACTCTTCGTCCGAAAAAATTAAGGTGGACTCCCCATTCTTTTCTACCCCAATACATTCATGTCCCTCTATTTTCAGTTCAATGGATGTTCCTCCCTCGGTGTCGATGGACAACCCAGTGCCGCCAGCTGCTACCTGGATCAAAAGAAAATGGGAATCGCTGGGGGTTAGTATGCGTGACTCATAATAACCTGGCAAATCTTTTGATACTTCTACAATGACGTATCCTTCTGGGATGGGTAGATTTCCACCCATCTTTTTTTCATCGGGTGCATTTGAACTATTTGAATCAAATAGAACCGTAGTGTATTCCTCGTATTTCTCAAGAATAAAGTTAAATATTCCTTCTCTAATCGCCGGAGTCCCCATAAATCCACACAAAATGATGCAAAGACATGCTGCAACGAAGCCTGTCCGTATCCAGTTGATATGTCGGTGAGGATGGTCCAGGGGAAGCCCTATTTTTCTTCGGATTTTCTTCTGATGATATTTTATATCATCTTCAGTAAGCGTATCACTTGTCTCATTCGATTCAGCAATTTCATCATATTCTTGAGCATACGCTTCAACAAAAGCGGACCGCAACTTCTCGTTTAAATTCATAATACCGAATCCCTCTTCAAATTTTTTAACAATTGTTTTTGGAGAATTTTCTTTCCTCGATTTACGCGCTTTTTTACGGTGTCTTCTCGAAGCCCCAATTGTACAGATATTTCGAGAATGGAAAGATCCATAACCCAGTCCATGTATAATACGTCTGCATATATTTTTGGAAGTTCCCGTATTGTTGAAACAAGTTCCTCAAAACTTACCTTTGAAATAACCTCTTGTTCAATATCGCAGGGGTCCTGCAAATTTTCTATTTCATCCAGGGAGCATTCTCTGTTAGTAATACCAGTCCTTACCTTTAATACGGATAACGATGTGTTCCTTGTTATTGTTAAAATATAACCGCGCGTTTCTGGAGAATGAATATCTTCTAATCTTTCCATATTTTTTGATATTCTGAGGAAAGATTCCTGCACAGCGTCTTCAGCAAGCTGTTTATCTCTTGTGATTCCGTAGGCTATCTTCAACATTGTCCCACTATACATATCAAATATCGAGTTAAATGTATTTGGCATATTGGTCATGGTTGGCACAATAGGCAAATCGAACCATACTCACCCCTTTGTATATTTTATTGCAAAATACCCTTCAATATAATACAACCACAGCGCATTCCTTTTGGTGGACACTTATTTCAAAAAAATTGTCTGTGCGAAGAGTTTCGTCTTAATGCACAATTTTTGCGGTTTTTTATCTGCATACAATAACACTAATGACTCAAGAAAAATGATAATACAGTCTTAACTCCCGCAGATCGCTCTATCTATAGAGATTTGGGACCTGTTTGTCCTGGACAAATCTATTAAGTCGGTTTCAGCCTGTACTATCCAGCTGTCGCTAAAGTCAGTGTATCAAATGAAAATCCAGAAGTCAACGATAGGACAACGATAAGGCAATGCAGAGTGTGTGCGAAAATAACGAAGTTTCTGTCCCAAAATTTGTCCGGCAATGTGGTGGTTACTGAGCAGTTGGTCTTGGATGTTGGCTATGATGTTGAGAATATGGAAAAGGTGGAGCTGAGGGATTAGGTTATTACCAGCAGAAACGTTGCGCCGAATGGATTCAACCTGGAGGAGGGACGACTCCAGGGAAGGGTATGGGCAGATTTGCGGACATAGGACTTGACTGCCTTTACAGGCATGAATGGTTTTAAAAAGGACTCTCCGCCGGGGGATACCCGGGGAGAGTCCTATAGAG
>CAQBGY010000419.1 GCA_948759685.1 uncultured Eubacterium sp. | reverse complement strand
TTAGCAGGCTCTCAAGATATGCATGCATCTGCATTGGGCGTCCTTTTGAAAATACTATAATTGATACCATTATTTACACGTTCTCTCCCTATTTTTCAAATTATGCGTGTTCTGTTATCTTATACACATATATCTTTCCTGACAAGTCAACATTATTAACCTTCGTCTTGTCAGGAACAGATGCACAAAAATAAATCCTATCCGGTTTTTTCGAACCTATTTTATCCATTTTTGTATGTAACTCACACTTTATCATTTTTCCATTATCTGCTTTTTTTGTCAACTTATTTTCAACAGTGGTTCTGTTTCGTTCCGGTGAACACGGAATCGACATCATGTCCCCCAAGGAATTGTTGTCCAATACTCCATATTTCTTTATTAGCGCAGGCATCTCCTCGTGTATCCGATACAAATGATACAAAATTTCATGGCGTCTTGTCAAAAATCCTGCTTCCAGCTTTTCCATGCTTTTTTCTATTTCAATGTCAAATACAAGATGATTGTATACATTTTGTATATATTGTGAAAATTCATGCAGTCCGTCTATATCCTGTCCGAACACAGTCAGCGCACCGCACAACTCCGCCTCGCATGCTATCATCCGCAATGCATCTGCCTTTCCCAGCGCCAGCAGGTGCACTTCTTTACCAAAAACAGCTTTATGGTATAATATATCTTTAACATTCTTCGATTCCGTTTCCACCAATGTCCTAAGCGCTTCACTGCGTTCCTCAAAAAGCCCCTGATTGATTTGCTTCCTGCTGCCTGCCCTGTCTCTGTCAAGAAAAATGCTAAACTCCCTGCATGACGATACTCGTCTGTTCCGGTGGAGCATCTCGTACAAATCCCCTATGTGTTCCTCATCTATAATATGACACATCTCAAAACACTTTAACCGTTCCAAAACATCAACCGTATGTTCCAGCTGTCCCCTTTCAATATGTTCACATAGTGTCTGTGTGCTCATCAGCATGCTTATTTTCATGCGCCATCCTCATTTTTCGTATATAATATAGGTCTATCTCTTCCTGTTCCATAAAATCCTTGGGCCAATCGCTCAGCTCCGCATCATCCCTAATTGTAATTTCATGCATTTGAAAATTCTCATCAAAAAAGTAAATTACTGCCTGAGGTGCCTGTAATGCGCATGCATCATTGACAACTGCTTTTCTCAATCCGTTCACAATATGGTCACTGTGTGTTTCTATGATTATCTGAACACCAATTGCAGCTAATTCTGCCAGAAAAAACATGAGGTCTGACTGCGCCTTAGGATGCAGATGAAGTTCTGGATTTTCCACTATGACCACATCCCCCTCCTTTGCGAGCAGACCACTTACGAGTATCGGCAATACAAAACTGACACCATACCCCACATTCGTTTTATGGAGTTTCTGCTCCTTTCCAAAACGTATGGATATCAAGTTGTCACTTCCCAAATCTTCAGCAATTACCTTATTTCCAGGCAAAATATAATCCAGCCATTCGTTCAACTGTATCGTAAACAACGTATTTTCTGCATCTCTCAGATTGCGTCTCTTATCGACCGCAATTTTCCCAGATCGCCCTTTTTCCAGTATAAAACCCAAATATTCATTTTTTTTTCCCAATTCAAACTTTGCAGTGTTGCCCCGTTTCTGATACTGACTAATCATCCTGTCCGATCCCAAATACCAGATGGTTCCCAGTTTTTGTAAATTTGATAATTCCTCTGTAGGAATTTTACAGCGGACATTATTATCATTTTCATCGGATGAAAGGATCAGATTGACTGATTTTCCCATCATGGTAATACCTATGCGGATCTTGTCATCCTCCGCGTCATCATATAATATTTCATCAAACGAGTACAACACCGTGCCATGCTGCATATTCATCAAATCAATCATCCCAGTTGAGCAGCGAGTCTCCTCAAGCAATAAAACTGCCTGTATTACAGATGATTTTCCGCAAGAATTAACACCGCACAACACTGTAAGCGGGCTGCATTTAATTTCGGCGTTCTCAAAGCATTTAAAATTATGCAGTTCCAATCTATGAATCAATTTTTAAACATTCCCCTTTCCCATAAATGCTTTCCAAAAAAGTATACACATTATTTAGTGTTTTATCCCTTAACAAATAATTTGTATTATGTGAAATGGCGTAATAAAAATCCGCATCCTCCTGCAAAAAATTTGCAAATTCATTGACAATGTTTCCTCTTTTTTCTATCTTATCCATGGAATGATGATGAAGCATAATTGAAAACGCAATAAACAGAGACTTATTGACTGGTGCCTTCTTGTCACTGATGCCGCCTTTTTCATCCTTGAATATCTTCCGGAATGCCCTGTCCCCAAACATAATGACTGCTTTCTCCATGGATTCCACAAAATTGTCTTTGATTGCCTGATACGGAATCTGTGCGCAATTGTTCAATCCAACAGCAACACTGTCCAGAAAGTCATTCATTTGTGTCATATATTCCAGATTCAGAAAATTGTCAAACGTAAGGCAATAAAAACCGATATATCTTAGCACCAGTTCCTGTGCCATCATTCTTATGTCGCTGACACCATGGCTGGTAGCTCTCTGGAACGAATCAGAATCCACAAGTTCCTTGATAAAATCCCTGACATTCTTTTTCATAAACGCATGGCGGACTTCCTGTTTATTCAGTTCCTTTCCGCCTGTATTTAATCTTTTAAAGATATCCAGCTTCACATTTTCCGGCGTACTGGGCTCTATGACATTACAGTCAATCTGATAGCGTCTCAGCGCACGCACGAACCGGGGGCGCAATGACTTGTCCTCATCCAAGTCCGTCCTTTTAAAGTATTTTCCCTCACACTCTGTTCCAAGGTATTCCAATTTTGACAGTTTAAACTCGTTCTTAAAAAACTTATATATTGTAGTCAGGCGCTGTAAACCATCAACAACCTGCAGTTTTCCGTTTTTATCCCTTGAAAAGTAAAACATCGGCAGCGGAATGTTTAACAAAATGGATTCTATCAGCCTTGACTTGCGCACATTATCCCATACATAATCGCGCTGGAAGGCCGGTGCAAGATCCAATACCGGTTCCTCATCCTCCTCGCCATCCACCATACTGACTATCTCCTTTAAGGAAAAACGTGCCTGTGCAACCGTGATAAGCTGCGGGTCATAGGGAACTTTTATTGACGATTCCTGATTTTCCCCATCATTCTCATCAAATTCCAATCCGCTTTCCAGACTTTCTTTCTTCTCCTTAATGTGTTCCTCATATTTATTTTGAAACTGTCTTAGTAACAGTTCGCCATATTTCCGCATCCTTTCGTCAAACTTCTCTTTATTATTGACATATCGGTACAGGATTCCTTCCTCAGAGTCCTTGGGATGCTCTACCACAATCTGAATCCCTCCGTCAGCAGAACAAAACAGACCTTTTTTTTTCTCTGTTAATTGGAGCTCCTGCCCATCCTCGCCTACGTCCATGACAAATGTCATTTTACATGCCTTATCCCCATACATACCCTGTCCTCATATTCCATTTTGCAGCATATTATACTGCCGGTCGAAAAGACTGACCACTCAGCCTTATACATTCTTCTCTTTCCAGTTCAGCATTGCATACCATGCCATATTCCGGTATCTGTCCTGTATTCTGACCGCGTCCCTGAATTCGCCCTCCAGGTCAAATCCGCAGTTCTCATAAAATTTTCTGGCTTCGACATTGTCCGCCAGTACCGTTAAGTATACCCTGTGGAGACCGAGATCGTTAAATGCGTAGCGTATGATATCCGTCACTGCGTGTTCCGCAAGTCCTGTGTCCCATACTTTATTTCTCGCCGCAATGACAAGCTCTGCATTGTGATCTTTTTCCGAAATGTGTTTGAGACTGATTGTTCCCAGATACTCATCCGTCTTATCCGTTATCGCAAAATGCTGGTTTTCCTCGTCAAAGCTGTATTTGATAAAAAACTTTGCTTTCTCGAGCGTCACATCCCCAAACGGATAGCGAAACCAGCAGTTGACCGATGCATCGTGCATCCACTCCAACATCAAAACCGCATCTTTTTCTTCCAATCTCCTTAACATAAATCTTCCCCCTT
>CAQBGY010000418.1 GCA_948759685.1 uncultured Eubacterium sp. | reverse complement strand
GATATTCTGCACAATCAGTTCACTTGATTGTAAATTGCCGGAAGAATTATTTTGCCCTAACACCATTAACTCCGCATAATTTCCCCATATCAAAACATTTCGGATACCCGCAGGCAGTAGCGTTGAAATAAATCCTATTAAAGCTCCTATCATACCAATAGACATTGGAATAAGCTGATTAGCGAAAACAAGTGAGAAAAACACTTGAATGATAACTACAACAAAAGTAACCATAATTGTTCCCACGGTGTAATCCAATAAAGTCTTAACAGGTAATGGCTGCACAATCCTAACAGCATTTCCATAAGCAACGATAACAAATACTTGTATAAGGATAGCTGTCAACATAAGAGCTGCTACAAGAGTAAACTTACATAACCAGATAGTGTTTCGGCTTTCATTGTTGCACTCTAAGAGTTTCCATGTGTTTCCTTTATGCTCCATGTCGCAAATCCTACTGGCGACAACTGCCGCCAACATAGGGAAAAATAAACCATTCATAGCGGCGGGACCGATAATCAAATCTTCCCAAGCCGGTGCGTTTGGGTCAGAAATCATGCTAAGGAAGTTACTGTTATTCCCATAATTAGAGAAAATAAAGAGCAACTCCATACCAAGGATAAGAAAAAAGGTCAAAAATACTTTTCTACGTTTTAATTTGTATAATTCAAGACATAAATATTTCATTACAAAGTCAGCTCCTTTCCCGTAAGAGTAAGGAAAATATCTTCCAAACTTTCCCTATGTTCTTCTACGCGATAAACAGAAAGATTATTGGAACATAACTCCCGCACAACTGCACCTGTCTGTTCATCAGTCAATGCTCCAAGCTGTAAACCGTTAAGCGTTCTTTGCGGATTGAGTTTTGCAAGAAAGCGATAAGCTGTATCGTCATCACTGGTTTTCAATATAATTTGTGGTTTTCGTTGTTCATCAAGTACGGACATTCTTTCTTGAAATATCAGACTACCTTGATTGATGATACCAATAACCGTAGCCATTTGGTCAATCTCGCTTAGAATATGACTTGAAATCATTACGGTCATGCCGTATTTTGAGGGTAGCGTCTTAATGAGTCCCCGCATTTCTTCTATTCCCGCAGGGTCAAGACCGTTTGTCGGCTCGTCCAAAATCAAAAGTTTGGGTTCTCTTGCTAATGCCATTGCAATGCCAAGCCGCTGCTTCATACCAAGAGAATAATTTTTCACTTTTTTATTCATTTGGTTTTCTAAGCGGACAATGTGGATAGCTTCGTCAATGTTTTTTTGAGGCAAGTCAAGAAGTCTGCGAATAAGCTCCATATTCTCATGTCCGGTTAAATGCCCATAATAAGACGGGGCTTCGATCAATGAGCCGACGGATTGTAAAATACCCTTTCGGTTTTTTTCATTAAAGAGCTTGCCCATAATCTCAATCGTCCCGCTGGTAGGCTTAACAAGACCAAGTAGCATTTTCATTGTAGTAGACTTACCAGCACCATTCGGTCCAAGAAATCCGTAAATATCGCCCTCTTTGACACGAATATCCAAATCTTGAACACGGTAAACACCGTCATATTCTTTTGATAAATTTTCTGTTGCAATAATCATTTTTTTACTCCTTTCCTAAGCTGCTTACAGTATATAACCCTTACCTTGCGTTACATTGGAGAGAACCTTGATTTTACCTTGATTTTTATGGGTACATTCGCAAACGTGAAAAAATATGGTATAATATAATAAATGAAAGGAAGTGAGCCTATGAACACGATCAAAGACAAAACTATTCTTTTAGTTGATGATGAACCAGCAATTTTGCAGATGTGCAAATCTATTTTGAAAGAGAATGGTTTTGAAAATATATTAACGGCAAACACGGCTCTTAGTGCATTGGAAAAAATGAGCGTAAAGCCGGATATGGCAGTTTTAGACGTAATGTTGCCGGATATGGATGGCTTCACGCTGGCAAAAGCTATCCACGAACAAAATATAATTCCTATCCTTTTTTTAACAGCAAAAGGGGAAATTAAAGACAAATCGAAAGGTTTTGAAGTCGGGGCGGATGATTATATAGTAAAGCCGTTCATTGCACAAGAATTTGTATGGCGTATCACGGCAATTTTGCGACGCACTTATAAAGAGGGTGAGGAAACCAGCTTTTTATTAAATTCTTGCAAGGTGGATTTAGAGCAAGCCGAGGTTTACAGAGAAGGACAAGAGCCAGTTACACTTACAGCAAAGGAAGTTGAAATCCTTAAAAAGTTGTATGCTAATGCTGGACGGATTGTAACTTTAGGAGCATTATGTCAAACTGTTTGTGGCGACATATATATCGGCTATGAAAAAACTCTTATGTCACATATTCGACATATCCGGGAAAAGATAGAAGAAGAACCTTCTTCGCCAGTTTCTTTAATTACAGTAAAAGGAATTGGCTACAAATTGGTCTTAAAGGATAAAACAAGGTAAACCTATGAATAATGTTCAACGATTTTTCAAGAGATATGTTTATTCCAGCGTAAGGCTGTTTTGTTTTTTCATATTTGTAAATATTGCTCTCTTTATTGCACTAACAGTAATTTCCGGCAGTCAAGGCAGTCATAGCCCTACGCAACTTTTGGAAGCTATTACAGAAGATTTACAACAGAGTGCAAGCAGTTATGTACTTTCGGATAATACGATTGCGAAAATGGAACAAGAAAACGTATGGTGTATGATGATAAGCAACGAAAGCGGTAATGTTCTTTGGAATTACAAATTACCGTCGGAGTTACCTCAACATTACACACTGGGCGATGTAGCAGAAATGACACGGTGGTACTTACAGGAATATCCTGTATTTGTGTCAAATCAATCAGACGAATTGTTGGTTATTGGTTATCCGAAAGACAGTTTTTGGAAAATATCTGCCTACAAAACGTTTGCAAGCATTAAAATAGATATTTTGGGGTTAGTTTCTCTTTTTCTACTGAATATTGTGATTGTGTTAATTTTGTTTGTCCATAATAGCCGTAAGGTAGAGAAATCCATTAAGCCTATTTTGACTGGTATCGAAGAAATATCCGCAGGAAAAAATACGCAGTTAGTCGAACATGGAGAATTAGCAGAAATCAATACAAAGTTAAATAAGGTAGCAATCACATTGCAACAACGGGATATGGCACGGGCAAACTGGATCAGCGGTATCTCACATGATATTCGCACCCCGCTATCTATGGTATTGGGATATTCCAGTAGCTTAGAAACAAATAATACACTGAATGCAGAACAGCAAGAAAAGGTTGCTGCTATCCGACAACAAGCAACTAAAATCAAATATCTTATCGAAGATTTGAATTTAACTGCAAAATTGGAATATGATATGCAGCCGTTACGGGTGGAAAAAATCCACCTCGTCGAATTGGCTCGCCAAGTTGTTTGTGAATTTTTAGACAGCAATCTTGATAACTCTTTTTCTATTGATTTTATAACTGATAGCGATAGCGAACTGCTTTATATAAATGGCGATGAAACCTTATTGAAAAGAGCAATTACAAACCTTATCCAAAACAGTATAGGGCATAATCCAAGCGGTTGTGATATTACGGTTTCAGTCTCATGTAACAATCAAAATGCTACGGTTATTATTGCTGATAACGGCATAGGTATACCTGCCCAAAAGTTGAAGGAATTAAATACTAAAACACATTATATGGAAAGCACCGACGAAAAACTAAATTTACGTCATGGTTTAGGGATGCTTTTAGTACGACAGATAGTTGACGCTCATCATGGAGTTATAAAGATAGAAAGTAAGCCACAAGAGGGATTTAAGACAACATTAACCTTTCCACAATGATTTTTTTAGCGGTAGCCTTTGAATAGGTTACCGCTAATAATATGCTCTATTTTGGCTAATGACAGGTACTGTGTAGACATATTCAAAAAGAAATAGGAACAGTAAAATGTAATAGGGTGAATGAATATGGCAAAAAGACCAGTACCACGATATGACTTTAAGGCTTTTGGGGCAGCAATTAAGGCGGCAAGGACAGGGCGCAAGGAAAGCCGCAAGAAAGTAAGCGACGAAATGTTTATCTCGCCGCGCTACCTTGCGAACA
>CAQBGY010000417.1 GCA_948759685.1 uncultured Eubacterium sp. | reverse complement strand
CTTGGAGGCGGCTACCGGAAAAGTGATTGTCCGTAAGCCTTTGCCTTATAATGTGGATGTTACTTCTACACCGTTACTCACCGACAAGGAGATTATTTTTGGTTCCGCACAGAAAGGGATGATCGCCTTGGATCGTGAAACGTTGGAAGAAAAATGGACGTGCCCTGTTGGCGATGCTTTGATCTATACCTGTCCCTATAGCCGTAAACCTTCCGCTACCATTGAAACCAGTGCGGTATGGGCGGGAGATACGGTTTATGTAGCTGCTTCGGACGGTACTGTGTACGGAATTGATAAAGAGAATGGGAAAGTAGTATGGAAATATGCTGTGGGAGCTCCTGTTTTCGGGTCGGTAGCCTTGTCGGGCAATGCGTTGGTCGTTACTGATTTCGGGGGAAATGTTTACTTGTTCTGTAAGTAGAGGTCAGCTGCTGGCTAGTTAAATAACCATAAAGTCTGCCCGGAAATGCTTCCGGGCAGAATCATTCCTGTACCTTTGCTCCCGATAAAATAGATTACAGGCCGTGAGGCCCAATTTAATAATTTCACATGACATTTAAAGAACTAGATCTTATAGAGCCTATTTTGAGGGCTTTACAACAAACCGGCTATACAACGCCGACCCCCATTCAGGAACAAGCAATTCCTGTATTATTAAAAGGTAAAGATTTGCTGGGATGCGCCCAGACAGGAACAGGAAAAACAGCAGCTTTTGCTATCCCCCTCATACAACGACTTTATCAATCAGACCATAAGAAAGGTATCAAGGCATTGATACTCACTCCGACACGGGAACTAGCCATACAGATAGGCGAGAACTTTGATCAGTATGCTAAATATACCGGAGTGAAACATGCCGTTATTTTCGGCGGAGTGCCCCAAAAGGCACAAGTTGATGCGTTGAAACGAGGTATACAGGTATTGATCGCCACTCCCGGACGTTTGCTCGACTTGCAGGCGCAAGGCTTCATTTCATTAAAGGGGCTGGACTACTTTGTGCTGGATGAGGCCGACCGTATGCTCGATATGGGCTTCATACATGATATCAGGAAAGTATTGAAGCTGATACCCGCCCGGCGGCAGACTTTGTTTTTCTCGGCTACCATGCCTGCTGAAATAGAGAAGCTGGCAGATTCCATGCTGACCCATCCGGAAAAGGTAGAGGTGACTCCTGTCTCATCTACCGTTGATACCATTCAGCAAAGTGTTTATTTCGTGGAAAAGAAAGAGAAGAAAGATCTGCTGCTGCATTTGCTGAAGAATCCCGAGATAGAATCTGTGCTGATTTTCACCCGTACCAAGCATGGTGCGGATAAATTGGCGAAGATCTTGAATAAGAGTGAGATCGGGGCGGAGGCCATTCATGGAAACAAATCGCAGAACGCACGTCAAAGGGCGTTGACAAACTTTAAAGATCACACCACAAGAGTGCTGATTGCTACAGATATTGCAGCCCGGGGAATTGATGTGAACCAGCTCTCTCATGTTATCAACTATGAGTTGCCCAATATATCGGAAACTTATGTGCATCGCATCGGTCGTACCGGACGTGCCGGACACGACGGAGTGGCCATTTCATTTTGTGAGTCGGAAGAGTTGCCTTATTTAAAGGATATCCAGAAACTGATCGGATTACAGATTCCGGTTGTGAGAGACCATCCCTGGGTGACCGTAGAAGGGACGCAGGCGCATAAGGAGAAGACGGAAGAACTGAAAGAAAAAGCGAAAACCAATAAGGTATACCGGGGCAGCAAAAGCAATGGTGATTATTGGCGCAGGAAGAAGCAGGCTCAAGGCAAGCAAGGACAGCGCAGACAGACTTCGGACAGACAGTCTTCCGGTAAACAAGGATAGGGAAGGTAGACAAGAAAGAAGCCCGGTTCATTTTGTGATAGATGAACCGGGCTTTATTGTCAATTTGTCATTCGTTTGTAGATGATCCGCTTTGTCGGAACTTTAGAATTGTGCGACTGGGCGTGTGGAATAGCTGCTGGCCTTGCTGTTGGCAACTATCGTACCGCTCACGAAATTCAGATACCAGGCCGACTCTATAGAGTGTTCAGAGGATGACCAATATCCGGCACGTGAGAAATCACTGAAACAATCTTGTTTGTCGTTGCAAATGATGCCTGTTTTGTGAAGTTCCCATAATAAAGTCAACTCACCAGCCGAGGGTAAATACCATTCACCGGCCGATTTCCCGCTGGTACTGTATTGGTAGCAGTAGCCTCCTGCCGGATAGTTGGAAGCGTTTTTACCGAGCTGGGAGGTGTGGGCTTTCCCATGGAAGTCGCTGATGGCTCCTTCTGATACCCAGGTGGCAGGTTGTCCGGTTTCAACGTTGATGGTTGCCCCCTTGATGCGTTCCTCATCCTTATCGGAGAAGAAAGAATCGGCGGTTCCGTTATAATAAGGAAGAACACCGGTGGTTAATGTGCCGTCGGCGGTGGTGTAGTTTTCAATACCTTCTAAATCTTCCGCTTTGCTGATCCATTTGGTTCTGGACTGGTTGTCGCTTAGCGCTACGATGCGTCCGAATGGAGAGGCGGTCAGTGCGGCTGAGAGATTGCCGTCCGCATCATCCAGGGCGTAAACAATACCGATACAAGTCTTGTTCTCATCTTTGTCGGTAGAATAGGTAGCGTCGCTATAGTAGTAGTCACCGACCTTGGCTGAAGGTAAGGGGGTGCAATCTAGTGCCGGAGCCTTGTACACTTTGCCTTTTTCCAATTGGATGGTTGTTGGGGTAGCTGTCTCGTACACATCACCGGTGGCGGTAACGAGGGTGAAATGCAGTTGCGCTTCGGAAGGGAAGAAGGAAATATAAGTGGTTCCGGAAAGGCCGGTTTTGTTTTTAATCGTGATATTTCCTGTTTGGGCGCTGCTGAGCTCTCCGTCTTTTAGTTTCACTATGGCGCTGGAGTAAAGGTTTCCGGTGGTGGCGGTTACGGTAATTCTTGTAATGTCGTTCAAAGGATTGCCGCCGTTGACGGTGAACTGGAATTTACCGATGGTGACCAGACTGGTCATTTCGCAGGCGGAAGAACCTGCAGTCTCGCTCATGCCGGCTTTACACAGTGCCCACGAGTAATCATAGTTCGTTACACCTGCCAGCGTTCCGTCCTGTCCGTTCAGGTTGAGAGTCTGGTTCAGGGTGTCGCTACTGGTGGCGGTGATAGCTGCTGCCGGATAAAATACGGCAATTTCATTATCATTTTTGACCAGTGCCGGAAGATTGCCCTTGAATGTGTCAGAAGAGTTGTCTTCTTTTGTGAGAATACTCTTGGGGACACCGCTGGAGCCGGTTTTCATTACGGCCAGCTGGCTGCCGGTGTTCCAGTTTCCTTGCAGGATGCCTGTATCCTCTGCATCGGAAGAACGGGGGGGCAGTGATGCCGTAAGAGAAAAAGGAACGGTAGAGATTGTCGTAACTTGATCGTCATCATCGCTACACCCCAACATGCATAGAGCGATGCCTAAACAGAGAATAGTTGTTGTCTTTTTCATCATCGTTTTTGTTTTGTTGTTTTATGATTAAAACTTTAATGGTTTTATTATTTTAATATTAGGTGACAAAGGTAAATGTTCTCGGTCGATTTTTCTAATCTATTCGGTGAAAGCTGTTTTTTTTTCGATAAATTAGGGGAATAAGAGGATCATTGGGCTGAAATACAAGAAAGAGGGTGAGAGTGCCCGGTCTCAGAGTGAAAGTCCTTTTCCTCTAAAACCGGGTTCTGATGCCCTCGTGATATCAGGCAGACGGTGGCTACTTCTTTTCACCGAAGTCGGCCTGCTGTTTTTCCACTTCCTTCAGCTTTTGTGCATTCCGTTCTTTCAGCAGACGTTCCTGCTCCAGTTCAGAAGCCGATTTGGCAGCTGATTGTCCGAACGGTGAGCCGCTGCTCATGGGGATCAGCGCAGCTTCGTTTTCGGCATAGATGAGAGGATGCGCCGCCGGCTTGCTTTCTAATTCTAGAACTGCGCTGGCGGGCATCTGCGAGCCTTCGAACAATACGCTGGCAGTGAGTTTGATTTTACCCGGTTTCAGGGTGGATTGTATAGATCGGAAGAGCGTCGTGTAG
>CAQBGY010000416.1 GCA_948759685.1 uncultured Eubacterium sp. | reverse complement strand
TATGGAAGCATTAGTTATTAGTCCTGATTTTACGGTTGAGGATATCCATAGGATTAGGGAATATCACTATGAGCTTACAAAAGATATGACAACACAGGAAAGAATTAATTTTTATAATGAAGGTGGAAGGGCTTTTTTAGCAGAGATGGAAAAGAAAAAACAACAGAAAGCATAGATAAAAAATTAAAATGTTAAAAATATGGGAAGCACCAAAAGATGTATTGGTCATCAGATGGTGCTTTTTTCGTATACATTGTTTTCCGTTCTGGCAGCAGAGTCTTTATGTAGTTCCTATTGGTATATGGTTGATTAAGTTCGGTTTGATATTCGAAGTATTACAATTGTAGGAAATAAAAACATATAATACATAGTAACAAAGTAGGAATTATATGAATTGATAGAGCTTTGAAGTGATTGTTGTGCAGTTATATCATGGAATAATTTATGTGTTCGGTGGGAGATAGGGTGTGTATTGGAAAGAGTCTTTATTTGCAAGGGTTTTTACAATTAATAAGCCTACAAAATGTAGTCTTATAATGATGTTATGGTGTATTTTGCGGTTAGTTCGATATTTTACTTATTTATCAAGAATTTTGGGGATTTTTTGAGAGAGGAATTGTGATGTTATATTTGCTGGTGTAGGGGCTGAAACGGTTGATTTTACAAGGGATTTGGGGAGTGGAGTATTGAAAGGCTGTGAAGAAATGACTGTTCGACGGCGCAATGAAAATTAGTTTGATAGTCAAAGTAATAATTATGTGATTGTGAAAAACTATTGTGTATGATATTATTGAAGAAATATATTAATGAATGACAGAGAGGTATCGAAAATTGAAAGTGTACAAGTATACGTTTGAAGTGAGTTTGTTGATTAGTATTCTATCATTTATACTTTCATTGCTTTTTTGTTCCTCAAATTCTAACATCGGGAAATGGTTTGAGAATATATTGATAGGTATTTTTGCAAGCGGCTTATTGCTTGTTGGTTCTGCTTTAATTGGTTATTTAGTTGAAGAAAGGAAAATATGTGTTGAATATTATTGGAAGTTACTAAGTTTAAAAAGCAAAGTATTAGTTTTATCAACAATACCAATAGAGAAGAATACATCTGAAGAGTATTATAATGCAATAGAGCAAATAAATGATTTGTTAATAGGTTATTTTGCGCTTGTTGATCATGACTTTATATTTTGGAGATGGAGAGGAAAAGTACAGAAGTTATTAGAGATACATGCATTTTTGTTTGATTATAAAAATTTGGTTGAAAGTGCAGGGATTCATTTTCGTGAATATATAGCATGTACTAAAAACGAGAATGGACTTAGAAATTACCCTAAAGAAAAATTTCGTGAAGATATAAGACCATTTAGTAGAGCAACGGATAATTTTAAAGATTCGGGGCATCCATTTGTAGTATATTTGGATTTGAAAATCCAAGAATACCATACATTCATATTAAAATAATATATACAAATAAAATTTCCTAAATCAGCAAGCCAAAACACCGATTCAGCACCATCCAGCCAAATTAGTCTAAGTGGATCGCATTTAAAGAGAAATATAACTTGATTCCCCAAAACAGGTGAATCAAATTTTCCAGTAATAGATACATCAAGCAATATAACTATAAAAATCATAATAAATCAACAATAAAAAAGTTATAGCCAAATTGGTTATAGCTTTTTCTTTTTCTAATCATATTTTATTCAGTTCAATTTCAATATAAATCCAAACACAAAAAGAGAATATGTATTTGAAGCATTTCAAAAACAAATTATATTGAAAGGAAGTTAGAGCATGAAATTAGAAAATGATTTGAAACCACACAACAAGGAAACATATGGAAAGCTGGAAGACATTTTACGAACAAATAATAAGACTTGTATTATTCAGCCAACTGGATCAGGAAAATCGTATCTTATTTTGAAGCTGATTGAAGATTATACAGTGTTCGAGAGAGATGTAATTATTTTGGAACCAAATAAATATATCTTTGAGCAGTTACAAAAGAAAATGGACAAGTATGGACTGCCAAAAGATAATGTAAAATTCCTTACATATTCCGCACTTGGTAAGCTGAATGATGAAAAGATACAGGAATATCAGTCACCTAAACTTGTAGTTATTGATGAAATGCACAGGGCAGGTGCGCCCAAATGGGGAGTTGGGTTACAAATGATGTTTGATGCTTTTCCTGATGACTGCAAATATGTTGGATTTTCTGCAACTCCAATCAGATTTTTAGATGGCAAGCGTAATATGGCGGAGGAATTATTTAATGGCTGTATTGCTAATGAAATTGGATTAGCTGATGCAATTCTCAATCGTATCTTGCCTTTACCACGCTATATAGCAGGACTTTATACATATGATAATGAGGTAAATGCAATTACAAGAAAGATTCAAAATAGCCGTAATACAGAGGAAGAGAAAGCAAAATTGCTAGAGGAAGTGACGATTATGAAAAAGAATCTTGACAAAAGCAAGGGTGTATCTGCCATCTTTAAGAAATATATCAATCAGGATAAAGGAAAGTATGTTGCTTTTTGCCGCAATATAAATCATTTGAAGCTGATGCGATCATGTTTGGAACAATGGTTTTCTGAAGCTGGAATATCATGCAATTTTTATGAAGTACACTGCAAGAATCCTGAAAAGGATAAACAGTTCAATGCTTTTATGACTGATAATAAATTGTCAGTGTGTCTTTCAGTTGCAATGCTGTCAGAGGGTGTACATAGTATTGATGGTGTAATTTTACTAAGAGACACAATTTCTCCAAATCTCTATTACCAACAAATAGGGCGTGTTTTTGCAGTTGATATGGATACAGTACCGATAATTTTTGATTTAGTGGCGAATTGTAATTCTATCATGGATTGTAGCTTGAAAACTGATTTACTGGATGCTATTGATAAAAAGGATAAGAACAAGGTCAATGGGGATGTCTGTGTTGATGGTGAGCAGGATAGTGACGAAAAGTGTAATTCTGATGATTGTAATACGAAGGAGATAACCAGAGATGAAATTGAATCATTCTTTGTATTCGATCAGGTAATAGATGCTGTGAATGCTTTTAAGGAAATTGAGGTAAGGATTAAAACTGATGATTGGACAAGGGAAGATGAAGATTTGATGCGTAAATATTATCCAAGTATGGGTACAAAGATTAGATCCATGCTTTCAGTAGAGAGAAGTATTGATGCTATACAGATGAAAGCTAGAACAATTGGGTTGTTTTATGAAAGTAATAGATGGAATAAAAAAGATAAAAATTTTTTGATTGAAAATTATGGGAAATTATCTAATAAAGAAATTGCTGAAAAGATTAATAGAACAAAACGAAGTATACTAGGTATGGCAATGGCATTAAAATTAAAAGATTTATATCATTTTTGGGATGATAAAGAAATTAAAATACTTAAAAAATATTATCCAATAGAGGGTAAGAAAGTTGCTGACAGACTACTATACAAAAAAGAAAAACAATGTCTGACCAAAGCGACTGAATTAAAGTTAAAATATGTAGGAAATAAGGTTTCAAAATATAAATATGTTATGTGGGATAAAAGACGGAGTAAATGGATGGTTATATTCAAAATTAACGGCAAAACTAAATGTTTTGGATCTTTCACAGACGAAGACGAAGCTGGAAGAGTAGCACTTGAAAAAGCAAAAGAATACGGCAAAATAATTTAGTGTGACCGAACATGACCAAAATGAGCTATTTTGAATGACTATATTTGCTAAAATTACTGATTTATCAAGCATTTCAGGTATGGGACCAGATGTATCCCTTGATTTTTCAGCATTCTTTAAAATTTGGTGCTGAAAAAATGCTATTTCGCGATAAGTCCAGTGACCACGTTAACATTTAGATATGATGGAATAAATAAAGCCAGTCTGAATTAACGGACTGGCTTTTTGGCAGTTGAGTTGTTTTATGGATATAAATATGGTTCAAGCATTAATGAATAAAAAGAGTCACTTCCCATTATATTGCTTTTTCCAATAATTTGTAAATAATTAATAGAGAGTGTGAAATTTTCTCTGTAAATTCAGGGCTTCTATGATAATTGAAAG
>CAQBGY010000415.1 GCA_948759685.1 uncultured Eubacterium sp. | reverse complement strand
TTCCGTTTCGGTTGCAGGTTTTGTCACCGTGCCGCTGTCCTCTGTATGGGCAAGCACTTCTGACTTTTCCCCACAGACAGCACATTCATGCCAGTGACCGTTACTGTCCGATTTCCAGTCTGTCCCGTAATTATGTCCTGCATTTACCGTTACTGTAGTAACATTCCCCGCTTTATCTGTCGCTGCTATAACAATAGGCGTTGTGTCGAATTTCACATCTAAAGTAAATTTACCGTCTGACAAAGCCTGCTCTTTCCCATTCACGGTTACAGATTCCAGATTATCATCTGTGACCGTCACCGTCTGAGATGTGCAGTAAGTTTCCCCGTCCATAACGCCGGTAATGGACGGAGATGTGCCATCGAATACCATGCCGTCAGAGGAAATATATTTCACATTTCCCTGATTGTCCGTAATCCTTGCATAAACCACACAGGATTGATCCGGGCTGATGTTAAAGGTTGTTTTGTCTGTATTTCCGGCTGTCCAACTGTCCAGCGCTTTTACTTCGTCCTCTGTCAGCCCGCTGTCTGATATGTAATAAGATACAGAAGCCACGCCGGATTCGTTATCCTGTGCAGTAATCGTCACCTGCTCCGTTTTCTTAAAAAACAGCCCGAAAGTAATCGTATTCCAAAAACTGTTCCACTTATTTGTGCCTATGCTGATTTCCCCTGTCGGCGCACCTGCATCCTTCAACAGTTCTCCATATTCACCTCCGCATACTGTACATTTGGCTTTTTCCGTATAGGTGGCAGTACCGCCGGTACAATTTTCTGTTTCCGTGGAATCACAGCCAGACCTCTGACAGCTATGGGTATGCGTCCCGTTTCCGGTACTCTCCCATGCCCCGTATTCATGCCCTTTGGCGGAAATTTTTGTATCCGTTATTTCCTGTTTCCCGTCAGAATCGGAAAACAGCTTATTACATACGTCACAGCTCCAGTATTCTATGTTTCCGTCTGTAAGACAGCCTGCTTCCCGCCCTTCATGGTGAGTCAGCGTATGTGCTTTCACAGCAATTACAATATCAGCGTCTGCAATTTCTGTCTTTCCGTCCTGATCTGAAAATTTCTTCCCACAGATAGAGCAGTCCCAATACTCCTTATTTCCTGCCGCTGTACAGGTTGCCCCCTGTTCTGCATGATGAATCAGTGTGTGGTCAGTAATCGGAATAATTATATCTGTAATTTCCGCCTGCCCGTCTTTATCCGAAAATATTTTCTTACATACAGAACACTCCCAATACTCTAAAGTTCCCGTTTGCGTACAGTCCGCATCAACCTTTTCGTGATGGGTAAGTGTATGGGCGGCAATCGGTATTTCCGTATCTGTAATTTCGTTCTGCCCGTCCTGATCTGAAAATTTCTTTCCACAAACAGAGCACTCCCAATATTCCAAAATCCCCGTATGTGTGCAATCCGCTTCCACCCTGTCATGATGGGTAAGCGCCGCACCGTTATTGTGGATACATGGAAGAATTATGACGGTTTTTGAAATAGTTCCTTTGTCTGCATGGGTATAAGTGGCAGTATATTCCATATCAGATACTTTTGTAACACTCAATATCCAGCCACTCGTATCCACCGTAAAATCCTGATTGCAGATTGTAACATTCCCCGCAAGGGTTACTTTCCCCTTAATCTCCGCCGCCATGTCCGCCGAGGTATAGTGCATATCCGAAGGAACAGAAATCATGTCTGCTGTAGGTGCGGATTTAATATTATAGGTTCCCTTAGAGCCAAGAATTGTATTGCTGTCCAGCACATTGGCAGAACTGAGAGTCAGTAAGCCATCGCTGCTTGCTTCTGTTGAACCGCCGATACCGGGAGCATCGGAGATTCCATCGAAGCCTCCCTTTGCAACCACTTTACCGCCATTAATAGTGATATTACCACCCTTACCATCGTTAGTAAAATCCCCCGCTGCACCACCAATTCCGGCGGACGCATAACCTGCACTTCCACCAGTAGCTGTGATGTTTCCGCCATTGATTATCACTGTTCCACAGTCAATATCGCCGTCATTATTATTTAAATCATAAAGTGAACCACCAATGCCAGCACTATATGGTCCAGAAACATCCAATGAACCTGCGCTCTCTGCGGTAATTACTAAGGTTGCTCCTTTCGGTACATAAATTCCACATTCAGAACCCTTTATTGTATTGCTGCCCTCTAAGGTCAGATTCATGGTCGCGTTGGGGGCGATGCCTACATATGCCGCCTCGAAAATATTTAAGCCGGAAAACGTCACATTATGGGTGCCGCTTTCCACAGAAATCATTGCAGCTTGGACTGTGCCGGTAAAGGTATGCCCCGGACAGCCGCCGTCTTCTGCGGTTAATATATTTTTAAGAGTTTGAGATATGTTAATTTCTTCCGCAGTCTGCACCGGTGCGTTGGCATTGTCAAGTGCCTCTTGCAGTTCGTAGCAACGAGACAGGTCAATCTCCTCCTGTTCGTCCTCGTTCAGTTCCCCATAGAGAACAAGGATTTCTTCAAGCTGCGCCCGCACATCCTCTGCATTATCCTCCGTTACCTTATCCGGCAGGGCAGCAATCAAATCCTCAACAGGACAGATGCGGCACTTATAGGTACACAGGCTGCCTTCCCCGTCCTCCGATTTTGGTATATAGCCGCAGTCCGCATCATGCTCCTGATGATGTTTGCAGATGCCTGTATCTTCCTGATTCTCCGTATTTTCTTCCGGCGCTTTTCCTTTGCAGTCTAAGAGACTGGCATCATCAGCACCGCACACAGGGCAGTCCCCGTTGATGCTGTCCTCCGTGCATAATGTCTCACAGATACATTTGGCGGTATCTGTTCCCGTATCTTCGGTATTCTCCCCGGTATCCTCCAGCTCCGTGCCATTACAGATTTCACAGACATAGCCGCAGTCCTGCGCTTCTTGATAACCGCAGCTTTCGTCATGCTCGTGATGACAGTCCAGCACCTTTGTGACACAGCCGCTTTCCTCACTGCATACATGGGTACAGAGTGACGGCTCCCGATTCCCTGCATCAGAGGGCGTAGCATTTCCCTCTCCCATGCTTTCCTCCGTTTCCCCCGTTTCCGGATAGCACCCGTCCGTATGCGTATGCACACACTCCGTAACAGTTTTATAACATTCTTCCGTATGCTCATGGGTACACGGCTGTGCTTCCCTATAACCGCAGTCCGGCGTATGCTCCGTGTGATGTTCACAAAGCCCCGCTTCCCTGCCCGAAGCAGACACGGCAAGCCCGCTGGCAGGCAGCGTATTGAATATTAAAGCCGCCGCCATCAGGAAGCCCATGCTTTGACGCAGCCTGCCCCCTTTTCGTTTTCTTCCCTCTTTTTCATCCAGAAAATCCCCTACAGGGTGTTTTCTGAAAGAAAATAATCCTTTATCCTTTTCCATATCGTTCCATTCCTCCTTGCTTTTCCGAAGGAAAAATGCTCCTGCCCCTGCGGGGGCAGAGGAATTTCCCTCCGTTCCGAAACATTTCCTTCACAGATATCCTGATAAACCGGGGCTTTCACAGACCATCTCTGCCATATGGCAATATCTCCTTCCTTTATCCTCCTAAGCGGCTCCCTGAACCTCGTTTCCTCCAGCGGGCGCACGATAAAGTCGAAACTATGCGTCCGTATCGCCTCCCTTGCAAAATAGGGATCGTCCGTAATCCAGATCACCAGCGTATTTCCATACAGTTCCCGGTATTTACACACCAGCTCCATCCCCTGTGCGCCGTTTATGCCCACTACCACAACATCATATTCCCGCTCAAGATGGTACTCCCTGTCAATCACGCCCCGGCTTACCGTAACATCTGACAGTTCATCCGCAAGTATCCCGGAAAGCATTTCATATTCCGGTATGCTCTTTGTATAGATGACAGCATCCATATCCCACTCCTCCTTATCCTGTTTAAAGACGCAAAAAAACCGCCGGGGAACGGGTCATTCCACAGGGCATAAAAGCCCCGCAGGAAATCCCCGCCTCCGGCGGTCTTATATTTAATAACACGATATATAAAAAGATACAACAAAAAGACAGATTTATAACGTCTGTCTGTCTGTCTGTCTGTCTGTCTGTCTGTC
>CAQBGY010000414.1 GCA_948759685.1 uncultured Eubacterium sp. | reverse complement strand
GAAATATTTGATAGAATTGAATATGTAGTGGCTTGTGTAGGAGCTTTCGCCCAGCAGTATCAGCTCTCAAATATGCAGGCATACGCATATTTGCGCCGTTTCACAGGCATAGATTTCCTTCTCGACTGCTATGCCGCCGAGCATACCCTCTCCATTGACGATGCGGTTTCAGACCTTCAGGTCATTTGCCAACGGGAAGGAGGCAAGATATGATACGTCTCTATCACGGTTCCAACGTATTCTTGCGCTTATAATTTCGATTTAGTTTATTATAAAATATGAAGATCATTTATCCCTTCTTTATTAGTACCTATGCTATGATAGTGCCATCCTTTATCATAGGCTTAGGCATGTTGATTTTAATAGGAGGTATAATTGTTCTTTTTACAAAAAAGAGTTTTAACAAAACTAACAAACCGAATCATCAATCTAATAATACTTTGCAGCACGAAAAGATTATTAACACTGAAGTCACCACGATATATTTCGATGAAAATAAACCTGCCAACATTCAAACCGATGTACAGACGGCCGAATGGTTGAACAGAGCATGCAATTTAGAGGCTAAACGCCAACAAAATAAGAAGTTTTGCCAGCAAATTCCCCCCAAGTCAGAAGTGCACCTACATAACGAAGCGCAGGATAAGATAGCAACTATCGTATTGCCAATAATCTATGGATTAACTGATATTGTTCCACAAATTGTTAATGGACTTGCTATACATGCCATACGCAGAGAGGAAAATCAAGAAAATAAAGATGTAACCGCCGTAGCATATACTGGTATGGAACCTCCAAGACTTGACTATGATAATTTATTACAGCAGAATAAAATTGAGAACGATATCTTTGCAACAATAGGCATACCCTATTGGGAGCATACTTATATCTATTCTATTGACGATTTGCAAGCAGCCAATCATCAGCAAAAGCAATTCTATCGTTACTATAAAGCACAGTTTCTCCAAGGACACTATCTTGATATTGAAGATAATTCAAACTATGCTTTTGTGCTGATGTTTGATCTTGCTGACGATTATAAAAATCATAAAGATTATGTGTTGCTAAAACAGCAGCTTGATACATTGGCAGAAAAATACCCAATAGTTGCACAATATATAAATAAAGCTCTATTAAATGTGGTTGCTACCGTTAAACAAGAGGACGCAGAAAAAGCATTAAAGTCCTTTGATAAGTCTCGCGGTCAATTATGTCAATGGATTAAATCGAACGAAATCATAGAAGTACAAGGTATTAAGCTTACACGAGGCAACTTTTATGTTGGTGAATGTTTCTGTCTTCCGGATAGTGTCCTTAAAGATAACATATATTTTGGATACAAAGGAACACATATTTTTGGTCCGGTGCTTAATCCGAAATTACCTGTAAATGATTCAGTCACAAAAAATCTCTTTTGTTCGTATAATGACATGTCTCCTGCTTGGAGACACAAATACTTGATGTGGTTAGCTGGTGATATTCAAGTTGCTGATGTCCCTACCGAGCTTCTACTGTTTTATCTTTATGGATGTGAAATAAGGATGTTTATTGATCCACAGACAAATAATTCTGAGCGGAAATCACTGTTGTATGATTTAATAAAGTTGCATAAATCACTACATGATGCATCTGTTGAGAATTATGTCATAGTGCAACAGAAATTATGCGATTTAATTGGAAATGCTATAGTTAAATACTTTCGTAACGCACATGAAGAGTTCGAGGCAATAGGAATATTAGGAAATTGCAGAGCATTCCAAGACTATATAGTCGGTCAAAAATTTGCAAGCAAAAAGTCATTCACACCAGATGATGCTTTTGACATTGCTGCAAAAATATATGATATTACACAAATTGTACCATCTGAATACATTTCTGCAGCGCGAAGATATTTTATTGACGATTTCATGAAGATGCAAAAAGATCTCGATGTAAATTATGAAATGATAACGGTACAACAATTCTCAGTTAATTATTTCTATAGCGGCTTATTCAATTCAGAACGAGTTAACTTATATTATAAAATAGAATCTCTACCCAGTGACCTTTGGAAAGTACATAATGCCATTTGGAACTGCTATTATTGGAGCATTGTATCTAAGTTTAAACGCTATAACCAGTTAAAGAAACGTTATGACGGCAAAGAAACAATTGCTGCAATTCAGGTATTACCAGACGATATAGATATTAGAGAGCACCCAAAGATTCAAACATTGATAATAAACATAGAGAACAAAATGCAATCGGAGAATTATTCAGTTACACCGATAGATTGGTTGCTTACTCAATGGGAATACAAACGCAACGATGACAAAAGCATTCATAAAGAATATGCGGACTCTATTATTAACGGCCTATTTCGATTGGGATATGGTATAGTGCCAAATTATGATATAGACCGAAAACGTTTCAATTTTGGTGATATATGTGTAATATATCGAAATAAAGAACATTACCCTATTAAATCTACACCAGCCTATGACAGAGCTGAATTATTTATAAAATTAGCAGCTTATATTGTGCATGCAGACAATGCAACCGATAGTGATTTAGTATTTGTTACAGACCAATTGAAATTATATAATAACACGCCCGGCAATCAGATCCATTTGACAGCAGTTATCCGATGGCGATTCTTATCGAAAAAGCAGCCCCTTAATAAGAGTACAAAAAATGCTATTGCCAATTTAACGAGTAAACATCGAACAACAATAGGAAACGCGTTAATCCGGTTAGCATGTATAAACGGCGACATTCACCCCAAAAGAGTAGACTATCTTAAAAAAGTATTACCGATGTTGGGTATTGAGGTTGGGAATATACACTCTCAGATTCACCGTTTGCTTACTGATAGGGAGGGGTTTGCTGTAGTAGAGAAGAAATCGGATGCTATGGAATTTACTATAAATAGCCAACCAACATATCCTCAAAATACTGTTGAGCCAAATGTTATTATAAATCCTAAAAAACTCCGTATCTTTGAACAGCAAACAAAAGCGGCTCAAAAACTACTGTCAGAAATATTTGTCGAGGAAGAGCCTGCTCTACCCCAAAATATGGAGTTAGACGCAACTGCTACTACGTGGATGAAAATACTTAAATCTTTATTAGCAAAAGAAACGTGGAAGCACGTAGAGGTCGAAAAAATATGCAAAGAGCATGGATTGATGATGGGTGCAGTATTAGAACAAATCAATGACTTCGCATACGAAAAAGTTGATGATGCTGTTATCGAAGATGACGGTGAGAATATATATGTTACATTGGATTATAAAGAACAGTTGATATGATAAAACCCAAAGAGCGAGATACTATTATTCAATCGTTGAAGAGTGGTGTTGTGCCGCGACTCGGATTGCAGCATATTCAAGTTGGACGAAGTGAAGAATTGAAATCGTTTGTTAATGATATCGCCACTATTTCAGAAGGCGGTACCTCATTTCGATTTGTCATTGGAGAGTACGGTTCTGGCAAGACATTTTTCCTGTCGCTTGTCAGAAGCATTGCTTTGCAGAAAGGATTAGTGACGATGAATGCAGATTTGTCACCAACTAAGCGATTGCATGGAACAGATGGTCATGCTCGAGTACTATTATCGGAGCTAATATCTTCTATATCCACGCGCACCAAACAGGATGGGAATGCATTGCCAAACATTCTTGAAAAGTTTATATCGAAAGCAAGAACGGAGGCAGAAAATAGCCATCGTGAAGTTGCAACGATTATCTATGAGCAGTTAATCGATTTAAATGAATACCCAGGTGGATATACATTCGCACAGGTTGTTAATAAATATTGGACAGCGTATGAATCTGGCGATGATGCGCTAAAAGATTGTGTCTTGCGCTGGTTGAAAGCAGAATATACGACAAAGACAGACAGCCTGCGCGACCTTGGCGTACGTGAGTTTATCAACGATGCGTCATTCTTCAATACTCTGAAATTATACTCCATATTAGTGCAAAAAGCGGGGTATGGTGGATTAATGATTTGCTTAGACGAGATGGTAAATCTATACAAAATATCCAATAGCGTATCACGTAAAGCCAACTATGAGGAGATATTGAATATCCTTAACAATACGCTTC
>CAQBGY010000413.1 GCA_948759685.1 uncultured Eubacterium sp. | reverse complement strand
CAGGCGAAAAACCAATTGGAAATGTACAGGTCTATCTCTGAAAACTTTGATAATCTAAAAAGAAAGACACACGAATTTAAAAACCAGATTTCATGTATAGAATCCTTACTGAATAAAAAGAATTATTCCAAATTAGAGGAATATGTAAAAAAGATTTATGGATCGCTGAATAATGAACCGGATGCCATTAATACCAATAACGTAATCGTAAATGCCATACTCAATACAAAGTACCAGGAGGCAGAGGCAAAGGGAATTGTTTTTGTATTCAGGGTAAATGATCTTTCAGGGCTGAAAATGAAAGATGAGGATGTGGTTACTATCCTTGCCAATCTTCTGAACAATGCCATTGAAGCGTGTGAGACGTGTGAGGATAAAAAGGTAATTAAGTTCAAGTTCTTTAAAGAGGATGATAAAATAATCATTGCGGTTAAAAACACATTTAATTATGATGTTATATATGAGAATGGTGAGATAAAATCTACGAAAACATCAAGTTTGGATGAACATGGTGTAGGGATTAAGAATGTGCTAAAAAGCATTGAGAAATATGGTGGTTCATATGTCATTGAAGATAAGAATAAAGAATTTTTTTTCTCAATTATTATTCCTGCATGAGTGCAATTTAAAAGTGGTTGGCTCTAAAACTATTTAGTGCCGTTTTCTGCAAAAAAAAGTCCGTTTTCTGCAAATTGGCTTGATTTTTCACATATATAATTCATACTGAATAACTAAGGAGGCATGTCTATGATAGAGAAGATGGCATTAAAGATCGTCAATCAAATGGAAATAGAGAAGATAATAAGCAAGTCAAGCTGTGAATATTACGAATATGCTTTAATAGCTATGGTTGAAAATGTTGCAACACTTGGAACTATCTTGCTTTTAGGGGTATTTTTTGAGAAATTCCTACATACCATTTGTTTTTGGGCATTCTTTATTTCTTTAAGGAAACGGACAGGAGGTTTTCATGCGAATAAGTTTTGGCAGTGCTATTTAGGTACAGTCATAACATATATTGCGGTTATACAGGCTATACCTTTGCTTTGCGGGACTCCGACTGTCATGTATGGAATGCTTTTTCTTGCAATAATTTTAATCTATGTAATGGGAACAATAAACCACCCTAATGTGGATATGAATAAAAGTGAATTGCAGGAGTCTAAGAAAGCGGCAAGGCTGATGGTCATAATGGAAGTAATGATAATTGCTGTCTTAGTTTATTTGAAAACTGATATTCTGTATATTGGTTATATGTCAGTGGCTATTATATTATGTGCATTCTTGATGTGTTTGGCAAAAATTATAAAACAGGAGGTAAGTGTAAAATGAAAAAAAACAGGAAAATCAAAAAAACTGCACTTAAGGTAGTAGAAAGGATTGTCCGCAACGAAGTACAAAGAGACGTGATAGGTCCGCCTTATTGTATTGGAATTGGTCATCAGCCGAAGAGACCGAAGCGAAAAGAGGATTGAACATCAATATCATCATTGTGTAATAGTTAGCATATACACAATGAGAAATCTTTGAGGCTGCTGCACTAAGCAATTAGTGCGCAGTCTGTTTGTTTTAGGAGATATATGAGAAAAGGATTTGCTTTAGGTAATACTATTTAGATTTTATGAGGTATGACATGGAACAAGGTATCAGAGTTGCAATTATAGATAATGGGATTAATAAGTTTTTTATAAAAAATAAGATAGAAAAAAGCATTGCCATTGATGAAAATAACATTTGTATAGCCGATACAAAAAACATAGATCAGCAGCAATTCCAGCATGGAACAAATTGTGCGATGATACTGGAAAAATATTGTTTAGACTGTGATTTGGTTAGCATAAGAATTTTGGGCGAAAATGGGAGAGGTGCAATCAAGAGTATTTATCCTGCATTGGAGTGGTGCTATAACAATAAAATAAGTTTGGTTAATTTAAGTTTAGGAACAGTAGATTTTAGGGATTGTGGAAAGCTAAGAGCTTTGATAAATGAATATGCTGTAAAAGGTATGATTATTATAGCAGCAACTGCTAATTCGGGTTTTGTGTCATATCCGGCTAGTTTTACTAATGTAATCGGTGTAGCAACAACGGGTAGCTCTTTAAGTTATACCAAAGATTATATGCAAATGGGGATTGATACTGTTGTGCCATCTGAACATATAATTAGAATGTTTGAAGAAGATGTTAGAACATCATTGAGTAATAGTTATGCAGCACCATATGTATGTGCTTTAATAGCAAACAGACTAAATACAGATAAGACTATTGGTATAAAAAAATTAAAGGAATATGCGAAAGAGCAAAGTCATATTGAAATGGTTGCCGGAGTATATGAGCCGGACTGGGTTTATAAGGCATATATAACAGGTAGGACGAAAACGAGCAGAGCAAATTACTACTTTGAAACGGTTTCGGGAGAGTTTAACGAGATACGGGAGGAAGTAGATACTGTAATAGCTTTTTCTATGGTTGATTTGGAAAAGTTAGAGACAAAAAACAAGAATATAATATATCTTGGAAAAGAAGATATTCATAATATAGATGTGCAGGGGTTCTATTGGGGCAGAGAAACTAGGCAACGGCAGATTTTGAGCAATCATTATCATGGAAATGGTCTTGAGGCTCCAGTAGTGGTATTGGCTATCGAAGCTACAATAGACAATTTTTATATACTTACTGAATTAAAGAGGGCTTTTGCTAGTGATGGCTACAATGCATATACGATAGGAATGGAGCCAGAATGTGTTTTGTATGGGTTAGAGTATATGCCGGAGCCTGTAGTAGACCATGAAATATGGAAGAATTTTATAGAGAGTCAGGTTTTTTATAAACAAAGTGATTTGGTTATATGGTGTGTTCCATTGGAAAAAAAGGAGGAATATTTAAAAGTATATCCTGATTGCGATGTAGAGATTAGCATTTGCAATGATGGAGAAAATGTTTTGGCTACTTTTTCTTTTGAAGCGGAAAAGGTTGAGAAAAGTATATTAGGGCTGATTGACAGGAAAGATGTTGAGGAAATATATCATATTATAGAAACGAAGCTGGCGGGGGATAAAGATGGATAATAAAGAGGTTGTAAAGAGGTTGTTTTTGTTATTGAGCAGATACAAAAAATCTATAATTGCTATTGTCTGTTGTTTGTTTATTTCTACGGGATTAAGTCTTTGTGTACCACTAATCAGCCAACGGATTATGGATGATGGCTTTATCGGTGGTGATAAGAAATTGCTGATTGAGCTGGTTTTGGCATCTATGGTAATATACACTATAAATTCATTTATAGATATAATCAAAGAAAAAAAACGTGTAGACATTTCGGCAAAAATACAGTATTTTCTTTCGGAACAGTGTTTTTCACATCTGATGAAGTTGCGGATAAATTATTTTAGTAATACTAATTATGCGGAAACTCTGAATAATATTAACATGGATATTAACCAGATGACAACTATTGCTGACAGCAGTGTTTTTTTTGTAATTACGCAGGCGTTTAGCATGGCAGGCGGTATTATTGGGTTATTTATCATAGATTTCAGAATGACAGTACTGGTGCTTCTATTTATACCAATCAAGTGTGTTGTGATGAAATATTTTGCTAAGAAGCAAAAGCAGATTATGGACGAGTTCATACAAAGAAATCAAAAATATGCAAAATGGTTTGGGGACACTGTTGGAGGGGTATGGGAAGTAAAGCTGTTTAATATCTTTGATAAAAAGCATGAGGAATTTGCACTTAATCAGAATGATATTATAGAGAAGCAAAAACAGATGAATATGTTAAGCCAGTGGAATATGATTATAGATAGCATTATGGTACAGTTTCTTTCCACACTGTTATATATATTGGGTGCAAATCTGGTATTTGATTTGCGGCTTTCAGTAGGTAGTGTGTTTGCGTTCATTACATACAGCGTTTATGTTACAGGACCGATTTCTGCAATTCTAAATATAGGATACCTTCTATCAGGAATCATTCCGTCAACGAAAAGGTACTTTGCATTTATGGATTTGGAGGAGGAAAAGGATAGTGGAAAAACCGCAGATCTGTGTCTGGATGACTTGAAATTGGAACAGGTTTCTTTTGCA
>CAQBGY010000412.1 GCA_948759685.1 uncultured Eubacterium sp. | reverse complement strand
ATGAAATTAATAAAAAATAGAATAAGGACGATATTTATATGGCTGACTCAATGGTATTCACTATTGGAAGAGGATGATGATTATATGTTATTTCATCAGGACTGTTGGAAACCTTTTCCGCCGTCATTTTATAGAACCCATACAGAAGAGGAGATTGCTGCGGCAATAGATGCGGAAAACAAAGAACTGGACGAGCTATTGAGAATGATAGAAGAAAAAAGAAAAGAGATTGATGGACAGAATCTGAATTAAGTTATAATGTTTTTGGGATGTCCCTTTTTAGTGTATACTGAGTTTGTCACAAATAATAATCTGTAAAAGTAAGGAACTGTAGAAAAATTGGTACAGGAGAGGAATTTTGAATACACAGAAATATATTACAGCACGAGAAGCAGAGAAATGTAAAAAAGTGGTAGCTGCATTTAACGAATTATACAATCAAACAGATATTTTAGTTATAAATTCAGGAGAACACGGATTTGTACTATTAAAATATGACAATTATATGACGGGATATTTTAATATTTCTACATATACTAACAGTATTGATCTTTTTGATGCATTATGGAGCGAATGGGTAAAAGAACAACTCATATCACTGGCCTTAAACACACCATTAATTGACTTAGATTATGAAGAGATATTTACGTCATTACCAGAAAAAGAGAAAAGGAAAATTCTTGATAAAAAAGATTACTTCCGACTAAAGCTACAACAAGTAAACATATATGAAGATTTCATTATGGTAGATAATTCGCATGATTACATTACATTAGAGGAAAAAGAGCGTTGTAAAATTGTAGCGGATATTTTTTATGAAAGTCTGGCAAAAGATGATTTAATAATTTGTGATGCCGGAAAATATGGTTATGCAATGCTTACATACTATAAACCGCCTATTGGATTTGATGGTATTGTGATGTTTACAGATAGTCAGAAAATGTACAACACATTATTGCGGGAATGGTATACATTACGTATAGAAGAGCTAGCGAAAACAATGAATATGTCTAATTTTGATGTGGATGTTTTTTATGAACAGTTATCAGATGAGCAAAAAGTACCATTAATACAGCAAAGGCAGGAATTTATAGAAATGTCTAAAAAAATAGCTTATTTCATAAAATAAAAATCAAAGAAATGGGTAATTTTGGACGAACTGGTGTTACAGCTATATTTTCTATTACGTATAATAACAAGTATATAAGACGCGCAGTTTCTATAAATGAGAATAGGAACTGCGCGTTTATTCAGGCGATATAAAAATACAGATTATAATTTTAAGGACATAAAATCCAATCACCAACCCACTGACTCATAGAGTAGTTGTATAAACGTTTATATAAATTTCCGTTTTCAATCTTATACCGCCAACCTATGTTTTCTGAAAGTGGAACAATGGTGGAAGATTGATCTGAAATGTTAGAAACATTTTCTTTCGCAGAAACATTTAGAGTGGGTGCAACAGATGTTGACAATAAGATTGCTGCTGATAAAAGTAAAATTTTATTGAATTTCATTTTGGCTACCTCTTTTCTTTATTGGTATAGTAGAATCAAAAATCTCAGTAATTGTTTTAGCATAGTTATAGTCTATGTACAAATCAAAGGTTCCATTTCCATTATCGATATAAAATGCATTTTGACTATTAATTTCAAAAGTATCTTCCTTTATTTGAGGCGCTGCATGCCAAGCCTCAAAGGTCGTGAAAACCGGAATGAAAAATAGAAACACTGATAAAAAGAGTAATAAAGCAGACCTTGGCAATGAAAATTTGTTTGGTGCATCAAGATCTTCCAGTAAGAATGTAACACGCTGTGAGGTCGTAAAAGGATTACCGGACTGAAATGAGAGAATAATCTCATCTTTACAGGGAACTGGAACGATATATTTTTCTTTTGCCGAGTCAATAAGACAGCTTAGGTAATTGAGCTTCTGGTTCTCTGACCAGTTCCGGGTTACGATACTGTCTATGTTGATTTCTAAAAGTCTGTTCAGCTGTTTTTGTAATAAATAAAGAAGTGGATTCCACCAATATACAATTTTAAGTAGTGACATGATAAATTTTAATAACAAGTCACCATTGTAATAATGAGCGATTTCATGGCTTATTATATAGTATAAATTCTGGCTGTCGAGGTTCATTGTATCCGAAAGCACAATATATGGTCGAAAAATACCAAAAATATACGGAGATACTGCCGTTTCTGATGAAACAAATCGAAAATGAAAATGTAACCGCTTCTTTTCAATGATACTATACAACAGATCATAAAGTCTTTGATCACGAATCAATTCCAAATTTTTTACATAGAAAGACATACGTACATATTGGATGATAAATATCATCAAGTTATAAACAATACCTGCACCCCAAATAAAACAAAGAATATTAAAAGGCTGGATTGTTTTGTTTTTAAACAGCTCCAGAGGGCTGTGCAAAAATTGGTATATTTTCGGATAGAGCAATGTCAGATTAATGTTTTTGCTGAAGAAGAATTCATATGGAAACATTAATTTTAAAAGAATCAAAAGAATGCACAGAATTAATGTACGAACACCAACTTGGCGCATTCTGTTTGCTTTTTTCAACATAAAAAATATGCATAGAAACAAAACACTGCTGTAAAATGTTGTTGTAAACAAAGAAGAAAAAGTTAAATCCATAAAAATACTCCGTCATTACTCAGACTTATCTTTTAAATTTTGCTTTCTTTCTTTAATTAATTGCTCCAGTTCGTTTAGTTCTTGTAATTCACGGACGTCATCATTGCCATATTCAAAAAATGATGCGACTAAGTTTGAAGCGGATATCTGCTTATAATCCAGCGTATTGAAAAATTTCTGAGTCTGAAATTCATTTCTGCTCATTGAAGGCTTGTAGCATCTTGTTAGATTTTTGCCGCTCATGACGATTTTGTCTACTTCGATCAGGTTGTTTTTCAGCAGGTTTTTTAAATACGCGTGCACGGTATGGAGGGTCAGCGTGGAATCATATGCCAAGAAATCCGATGCTGTCAGCGGTTTACCTGCGTCCCATAGTATATTCATAATGTCCATTGCTCTTTTTGTTAATTCAAATGAAGAGTTTTTAAACATATATTAACAATGCCTCCCATTCAAATGACATTGTGGATCTTTATTGTCATACATCAAAATGAGTTTAATCTTATTTAATCTATTTTAATCTATAATAAATTTCAATCATGTAAGATCTAATTACAAAATATAAGATATATACTACAAAAGTTGTCTGTGTCTTTATAGTAAAGCATAATGATTTATATGTCAATAAAAAAAACAACGAAAAATGTAAAAAAAGAACGATTAAATATTGCATTTAATGGTTAAATATGATATGGTAATTAAAGCTGAAATAACTTGTTATTTGTGCATCTTAATCAAATGATACATAAAATGACAAAAAAGATTTGAGAAACGAAAAGACAATAGAAGGGAAAGCAGAGTATGAAAGTATTACGGAGACTGTTATACTGCATCATTTTGTCACTGTTCTTTCCACTAACAGGATATGCCGAAGAGATTGTTCCGCAAAAGGAGCAGCTTGAGATTATATTTGTGATTGACAGCAGCGGCTCTATGAAAACAAATGATCCTTCAGGAATCGGGCTTGATATGGTCCAAGCGTTCATTGATACTATGCAGACACAGGGAATCCACATTGGATATGTGGCATATAACAATGAGATACTTTCTTATTCAGCGCCAGAAACAATAGAGACAGCAGAAAAAAGAAAAAAGCTAAAAGACCAGATATCTTCCATAACGTATTCGGGTGATACGGATATCGGCATGGGAGTATCGCAGGCATGCGGGCTGTTTTCTAATGAAGCAAATATCCGCAGGATTATGGTATTAATCTCCGACGGGGAGACAGATCTGCCAGCAGACAGTCCACGCACAGAAAAGCAGTCCAATCAGGAACTAAAAGATTGTATCAGCCAGTGCAGGGAAGAAAATATTCCCATTTATACAATCGCTTTTGGACAGTACGATGGCAGCATTGCAGTTTTGAGAGAAACTGCAGAAGAAACGCAGGCAGAGAGCTATTCTGCGAAAAACCCGGAAGATTTGATG
>CAQBGY010000411.1 GCA_948759685.1 uncultured Eubacterium sp. | reverse complement strand
GCAAAAACGTGAGCCAACTATGCCACGTCGTAATTGGAGGTCGTAGGAAACCTGTTGTGCAGATGTAACAATAGTGACCCACGCATATGCGTGAGAACAACTATGCTATCGTTGCACGCTTGAAAAGTTCCTACGTTTCCAATTACAAGATATGCATATTGCTTCTTATTTTACCAAAATGTCTGGACTGAGCGCAGCCAATCCGACTGCAAAATTAACGATTTTTTCTCAATGCCTTGCCATCCTGCCGCTCAAATCTTTGGAAACTCAGAGAAAAAGAATCGCATTAAATATAACTAACGCTCCTTAAAAATCTCAAAATCGGAACCTCCATTTTCGATTTATCCAACTAATTAGTATACCATCAGTACACCATTAAATTTATAACTATCTGATATTACATATAGTTAACTCATATAACACAAGATAAGTTATGTTTTCTCATAGGTAAAACGGATATACTGCTTCACAGGATTGCGTTACTGCGATGTGTCGGCTCTTACATTAGCCAATGTCGATTATGAGAGTATGGTAATTATTTCCCTCATTGACATGGCGTCGGCAAAGGACGGAGACGGCAGAGCCGCCGATGTGATAACGAACAGGATAAGGACACGATATACAATTGAGTTCCTTGGTACATGGGAAATAATCCATAATCCTAATTTCAAAGTGGTCGAATTTGACAACTTTAGAATGAGCGCAGGATTACCATCGTTTGTGTTGAGTGCATCCGAGTGGGTAGAAAAGACTAATGCGATAGGAATAATTGTAAAAAAAGGCCGTTATGGTGGCACGTATGCCCATAAAGATATAGCTTTTGAGTTCGGTTCTGCAATAAGTGTCCCATTCAAATTATATCTCATTGAGGAGTTCCAACGTCTAAAAGAAGAGGAACAGAAACTCATCGGCTGGTCTGCGAAATGTGAGTTATCCAAAATAAATTATCGAATCCACACTGATGCCATCAAGCATAATCTCATACCTGCCGAAATCTGCGACCCCAGCATCAACATTTTTTGTGGGATGGGGTCTAATAGGTCTCTCCAATATGGAGAATCTCAATGCGGTGTTTATTGAACAGGGTATGCCACAGAAGGAACGTCTGATCAAGCTCAATCAAATCGCCATCCATCAGATGAGCGTGCTTGAAAGCGGCGATAACGATAGAAAACTGCAGAAATAGCCATTCAAAATCAGCACCATAACACAGATTCGCCCTCGGAGGCTCCAAAAAATTGGATATTTCGTAACTGTTTTGTAACTCAGTCGCCGAAATAAGAATCAAGCAGGAATTATGAAAGACACATCGGCCGATGTCAGACCAATGTCGGCCATGGCTGAACAATTTCATTTTTTTCTTTTGTTAGGAAGTTATCAAAGGTTAGGTGGCAGTAGCCCTAACCCCTCGCGACATTGCGAAGCACTGACCCAGATGGGGCGGTGACGATTGTCGTACACCTGCCACACCCCTTGCGAAAGGGTGACATTGATGGATTAAAACTTTTACGAGACCTCGCCAAAGGCACGTCAGCACAGACGTATCGGCAGGACCCCGCTTTTTTATTGTCCGTCCGGAAGGGCAGTAAGATAAAAATGGCAATCGTTGAAACAGACTGTTAAGAACAGTTTCAGAATCAGATGATAGAGAGGGAGCCACAGGCTAATCACTTGTGGCTCCCTAAATTATTTATTCACGAGCTTTACTGTTGCCCCATCGGAATATTTTATTATAATAATGCCCTTATATTCAGATGATACACTTTGTCCTTGAATATTGAATATATGAGAGGTTCTTCGTGAAGATTCTTCCGTGATGTCATCTATTCCTGAACTTTCGAACTCTGTAATATTGTAAAATTGATGCCACGGATAGGTAGATTTATATTTTTGTTCTGAACCAATCGGAACGTATAAGTTTGAATATTTATAGTTCCATTCACACCAAATATTTTCAAAGGTTGGTGGGATGTTCCAACCACAATAAATTGATTGTATTTTGCAGTTTGAAAATGCATTCTTGGCAATGTAAGTTAAAGATTCAGGCAAGCGCAATTCAACAATCCGACTTTCATCAAAAGCACTCTGCCAAATTTTCTCTAAATTTTTTGGAAGGTCAATCTTGTCAAGTGCATCACAATGTGCAAATGCCTCTGACCCGATGCTTGTCATGGAAGAAGGGAATTCTATGTTGCTGAGTGAACTGCATCCCTTGAATGCACCATAACTAATTGTTGTGCATGATGAAGGTAGTTTAATTTCCTTTAGTGCGGAACAACCTTCAAACATACCATCCGATATAATCAGCGTATTCGATGGCAAATTCACAATATTAAGCGATTCGCACCATCCAAATGTACCATGCCCGAAATCGCAATACTCGCCTTCAAATATAACTTTCTCCAAATCAACACATGCACAAAATGCGTTATAGCCAATCTTATTGACTGAAGCCGGGATATTCACTGACTTGAGTTTTGATCTACAGAAAGCATCATCGTCGATAGATCTAATTCCTGATGGCAATTCTATTTCTGTTAATGGGGTTTCATAAAATGCTGATGAGCCAATGGTGCCCAGACTTTTGGGAAGAATGATGTTTGTTAGTTCACTATTCGCGAAAGCATGACTTCCGATATTCGTAACACATTCAGGAATAATTATATCCTTTAGAGGAGTATAATGGAAGGTTTCTGATTTGATTTCAGAAATTTGAGATGGAAGCACTATTGATTCAATTCCTGATCTCATAAAACATGATGAGCCTATCTGCAGTATCGATTCGGGTAAAATGATTTTGTGCATATTTTCACACTCTTTAAAAGCTGCATCTCCAAGCCGTTCTACCTTTTCCGATAATGAAATCGTCTCTAAGGAACTCCCGTAGAATGCAGAATCTCTGACTGCTGTTATAGTATTTGGCAATAATGCGGTCTTGACATTTCTAAGACAAGTCACTGCTTCTGTTTCGGATTTGTCGTAAATAATCCCGTCAATACATTTAAAATAAGGATTTTCTTCGTCTATTGCCAACATCGTGATATCATCTCCAAATGGCAGAGTCCCAATATTGGATATTGTCTTTGGAATGTATAGCTTCGGGGGACAGAGTCTCAGTGCGTATTTCGCTATAGAGGTTACTGTATACGTATGAGAATTGTATTCTACTGATATGGGTATATTTAGACAAATTTCATTTGGTGGAGTTAGATTATTATATTCATAGGACATTACGCTTGATAATTCAACAGTCCTATCAAATGTTGGAAGAATGGTGAACTTCACTTCGCAAATTCCTATCTTGAGGATAAATGAATATGCATAGGTGGAAATACTGCTGATAATACAGCAGATTGTTAATAACAATAACTTTTTCATAAATTATCTAGGCTATTCAGATTCAGGATTTAAGAGCAAACATGCCAGATGCATATTTATCATTTGGGATATTTGATGCATCTTTTCATCAACTTCATAGATTTGAAAATCCTCGTCATTGTTTTTTAGCAATAACTCACGCACTTGATTATCACGTATGCTTTGGAGATTGTTTATTATTCCCGTAAACTCCATTGATTTTAATGAAATCAAAGTCTCGCATATTTCATCAAGTAATCGAGCGTAATGAAATCGGTTTGGGGGCAACACACGATGACCTGTGCTAATTCCGTATGGCATTGTGTTAAGTTCATGTAATTTAACGGAAAGACACTGGTTTGTTTCGGAATCAATCATAAATAATGCAATGCCGCGGTCATCCCCTCGTTAGCGCTTGTTGTTTTACGAAAAAAGCGTAGGAATCTGTATCTGTTACCGTCCTACCATCTGAGGCTTCTCGCATTGCCTTACCTATGTCGGACGGCAACGCAGAAGCCCACGCTTGTATATGTAATCAAAGCGTCCGGCTATATTTCTCCCGAAATATCGTGCCGAATGCAAGATAATCACATATCCACGGGCATCTACCGTTGCTCAATCCTTGACATAGGCGTGAAATTTTGCGAGAATTTCAGATGGTCAAGAATCAGCGCGGATAAACGCTTTTCATTAGATACTGTTTCTTTGAGTGTGTCTGACGCCGGCCACTAAAAAAGGACCAGCCAA
>CAQBGY010000410.1 GCA_948759685.1 uncultured Eubacterium sp. | reverse complement strand
TCAGTTGAGGAAGCAACCGTTTAATGTATCAGTTATTAATTATTCGATGTACTAGATTCTGTACTGTTAGCCACTAATATTACTGCAAAACAACAGACCCAAAAGGAAATTGAAGAGTACAATAAATGTCGCGAAAATGAAGAACAGAAAGATAAAAAGGAATCGTCTTAATTGATGGTTCTTTTTATTTGAAAGGAGATGGCTTAAATTAATGCAATAGTAAAAACGTCTGAACTTACATTTTATAATGATTTTGGTATTACAACAATAAATACAAAGCAATTTGATACAGGACGAAAATTTATTTTTAATATCATGGATAATGATGAGCCTTTTGATTTGACTGGGTGTAATGTTTATCTTCGAATAGCCAAGGCAGATGGAACCGAATTTCAGGGACATGAATGCTGTACCGTTAATAATTCAAGTATCACTATTGATACTTCTGTTGGAAATGGTAATCAGATTCTCACTGCTAGTGGAATAAACAAATGCGAACTACATATTGAAGATGAAAATGGGATCAGACTCACTACGTGGAATTTTAATATATACGTGGAAGCTCGTGTTCATAATGGTGAAAATATATCCTCTATTAATTCATACGATGTCCTTGATAACATGATTAATATGGAAAAAGAACGTATTGAGAATGAAAAAAAACGATCAAGTAATGAAATTGTGCGTGGCGAGAATGAGGATAACCGTATATCAAACGAATCCGAAAGACAACAAAATGAATTAGAGCGCCAAAAAACATTTGGAAATGTATTGGATAAAGCAGAATCATATGCTTCTACAGCTTCTGTTTGTGCTTTTAACGCAAAAGAATCAGAAATAGAATCTGGCAAAAGTGAAGAAAATGCATATAACAGTGCACTCTTGGCTGAAAGTCATGCTCATGGCAAAACAGGCATCCGTGAAAATGAGGATTTTGACAATTCTGAATACTGGAGTAAGTTATCCAAAAGCTATAAAGAATTGTCGGAAATGTTGTTAAACAGTGCAACTAATCTTTTGCAAGAAGCAAACAAGAAAATTATTGAATTAGACCTACAAGTAAATGATGATTTTGAGGTGGAATATGAATTAAATGTATATGACTTTGAAATTAATGATAACGGTGAATTAGAATACTGGATAAACGAAGGAGGAAATGAATAAATGTCTACAATTACAAAAAAAATAGCTGGAAGAGTAGCTCCTAACTTTATGGGAAATTACGATAACTCTACTATATACCGAAGGCTGGATTGGGTTTATTATGGTGGAACCTCGTACATTTGCAAGAGAAATAATACCCTGGGAATAACACCGACAGATACAGAAAAATGGCAAAAACTTCTTGATACACCTACTGAATCAATAACGGAATTTGAGGAAGCAAAAACAAGAGAAAATATTACAAGCGGAGATAGATTGTCTGTAATCTTAGGAAAAATAAAAAAATGGTTTGCAGATTTAAAACCAGTGGCATTTAGCAACAGCTACAATGATTTGGACAATAAGCCAACAATGTACAGCTTAAATGTGGGCGGTAATCACATTATTAATACATTAACAGATATTAGAGCAATAAACGAGATTGGGTTTTGGAAAATAACCCAGATTGAGCAATCTTATGCAGAGCAAATAGGGATTGACCAAAATTTTTCCGATTTTTATGCTATTTGTTGCAGTTATAACGGGAACGGAGTATTTGCCAATATACTACTTTTTAGTCCACGACTATTAAATAAATATTATTATATCAATGTTTGGCAAGGTACTGCAACTGCAGTAAAAAGTGTATTAAAATCAAATTTGTTAAATACAATCGAGCAAATTAATGCAAATACAATAGGCGACAATGTTGCAAGTGCTTTAGCATTAAAGGCAGCTATAGCGGATTATAACAATAAGATTAGTGCGATAAATAGTAATTTATCGTACAATGATTCTACAGGTCAGGTTATTGCTGCAAATAATATAGGCGTATATGGTAAATCCGTCATAAAATCCGGTGGCATTGTATTTGCATATGTAGATTTTACTGTACCGGATAGTTACAGTGGGACATATACCTCTTATCTTATTTTTACAGGCTTGCCAAAACCAAGGTTCAAACACAGTTTTTTAGGCGGCGTATCTATAGACGGTTTATTTACGCAGCCCATGTTTGAGATAGACGTGGATGGCAAATTATATTTGCAAGTTAGGGGTACAGCGGTTAACGGCAGGCGTATATTTGCAACTGTACTTTACATACTTTAACAAAAAGATTACTTTTCCACCCAATCAGTCCATGTTCCATTGCATACATTTCGGATGTATATTTTGCAGAAAGAATCTCTGGAGATTGCTACTTCTGCCCCCCAATCAGGTTCTCCAAGTCTAAGGATATAACCACCATATATCGGAGGACAATTGGCTACACCATTTAATGTATAATTGGAATCCCAGCTAAATCCGAACGATGCATTATTACAGTCGGAGCCAGTGTACGGCATATGACCTTTACCACCATATATAGCTCTAAATAAATCACTATGTAAATTATTTAAATTGCTACTTAACTAAGTAGTTGCATCTTTTATTATAAAATTCTATATAAAATAATTTAAAGAAAGGATTTTTATGCTAGAATTAAAATATTTAAATTCAACGACTTCTTACGAAGTCGATTTTTTTTGTGTATCTGAAAATATAATCGAAATCCATGGTAATTTCCCCGTAGAAAATCTTGGATTCACTCTCTCACGTCCTAATCAAAATGATAACTGGGATTATTCAGATTTTACAACTGTATATCGTACACTTGATAATGGTGCGCAATTCTCTAATGACGGAAGTATTTACGTTGAGTCTGAACCTACTCCCGAACTTCCATCTCCTTTTGAACCATATGAGCCAACTCCTGAAGAACGTGAAGCAACATTCCAGTTAAATAAAAAAAATAAAATCGCTTTGTCAAAAACAACGCTTGCTGAATATTTGGAAAATAATCCTTTACGCTCTTTTGCTCATGGTGGTATAGAAGGCATATATTCTGTAACTTCTGAAAAACAGTCTCTCATGATGAGCCAATACATGACCTATCAGATTGAAAAAAATATTAATCCCGATGCTAAATTAACTTGGAATGAAACGGGAAAATCTTGTACTGAATGGGCAGACGGAGAATTTTTACAGCTTGTTCTTGAAATTAAGACATATGTATATCCTCTTGTGTCGTATCAGCAACAACTTGAAGAACAAATAATGAATTGTACAAACCAAGAAGAATTGGACGGGATTATAATCAATTATAATCTCGTAAATCTTGAAAATTAAAAAATATTACATAGGGTAATGCTATTTTATATAGTGTTACCCTATTTTTTACGATTTTTAACTCAAACTATCCAAGGTCTAAAAAATAAAAAGAACTCATACGCAAGAGCGAGATATTGATTTTATTGATTTGATTGAATTTTTATATAGTACAAGCATGAGAACTTCTGAATCGGCTACTCTTAATTGAAATGATGTAGATTAGAATGAGAAAAACTACCACTGCTGCTCTTCATTAAAAAAAGTATTTAAACAACAGGAGTGATACCAATGAAATCCTTTTTGTTGATTCTCGAAAACTAAATAGAAAGTAATATTGCTATTTAACCCAGTAAAGACCGAAATTTTGTTTGTTATAAATATATCCATTATCACATATATTATAATCATTATGACAATGATTATAATTATAGATAGTTATATTATCCTCATATAAAAATATTTTGATTGCATTTGAATATTTTATCAAAACAATTTTTAAATCGTTTCTTTGAGGCTTAAAATGAGTTACAGACATATTAATCAATTAGCATTCCTTTAAATTTTACCCACAAAGTATACCCACAAAAATACCCACAGCTCGTACCCACAAAAATACCCACAAACTTTTGATTTATAACGGTTTAAAACGGTCTAAAACGATAAAAAATTAAAACCGTCTCTGCAAAACAAAAAACACTGCACCACCAAATATTTGGTATTCACAGTGTTCTTATCGGGTTGGGCTGTTCAAAACAGTCAGCAGCTCGTAGGGGAATCGAACCCCTGTTTTCGCCGTGAGAGGGCGACGTCTTAAC
>CAQBGY010000409.1 GCA_948759685.1 uncultured Eubacterium sp. | reverse complement strand
TATCTTCGGATGTTCAAAATGATATTGCGGTAATTAACAAACCTTTTCTATTGAATGCATTAAATAATCAGTATTTCTGTATGGTTGTAATTGTAACTGATGAAAAGAGAGAATGTATCCCTGAAAATTTTGCGTCTTATGATCAGTTTAATTACTGGGTTCGTACTAATATTGGTGTTGCAGTGCGTAATTTTAATGTGGTAAAAGGTAAAACCATATACGATTTTCAGAGACTGGATACACTGTCTAATCCAAGTGATAAAGAGGAGCCTGCCATGATTAAGGTTAGCTGGACGGGGCTTCCTGACGGATATACGGTGGGGGTAAAATGCGATGCCATACCAGATTTGGGAAAAAGTGTAAAGAGCAGTGAAAAAGTAAGGTCACTTGCTACTGCGGCTATGATTCCGGCGGGATTTGACGGCTATGTTGAAACATTTGCGTACAATGATGATGGAAAGGCGGGATTCCCCGAAAATGCACAAATAGACACAGATTTTTTAACATCAGTCAGCTTCAACCAGAAATGCTATCAGTTTGGCAAAACATTACAAGAACTGGGACTTGAACCGGCAGAACATATTGGTTTGACAGAAACCTCAAAGCTGGTGCTTACAGGAGAATGCAGCACGATATTTGTGTAGGGAGGATATTATGATAGGGAAGAATACTTATTTTGCCATGCGCAAATCTGTAAAAGGCAGCGTCACGGCAGAGAACAGGCTGGGAAGTCTGCTAAATGGCACAGCAGCCTTTTCCGTGGATGCTATGGTCAGGGTTATGGAACTGGCAACAGATAAGTCCGTATTAAAGATAGAGGGAATTATAGATTTTGGAATACATGAAGACTGTGTATATGTAAAACTGCCGGGGTATCCTGTTATTTATTCGAACCGATCACAGGAGGTTTTAAAGACAGATGAGTGGTTTCATATTGGCATGACTACAGACGGAAGCAGGGTATCCTTGTATCTGGAGGGGAATTATAACTGCTGTGTATTTGGTCAGGCAGCAGGAGCCAACTGTAATAACAGCATTATGATAGGTGACGGATTTACAGGAGATATGCGGTATGTCCGTATATTCAGTGAGTGTCTGGATGCAGACACCATGAAAGAAATTATACATGAAACGGATTTGAGCAAAATCCCTTTGGCGTGGTATGATTTTACCCAAAATCCGGCTAGGGAGCAGATTAGCGGCAAACTGCTTTCATTGAAAGATGCTTATATTAAGTCCTTTACCTCTGCCATATGTCTTATGGGTAATTCATATCTGGAAGTGAAGGCAGAGGATCTGATGGAGGTACGTCCGGGGTATTATGGGACACAGCAGTATTCTGTTCAGGTCCATTTTAAGTTTGTGACTGGAGAAAGCGATACGTCCATATATTACAGTATCCTTTCTGATCTAACAGAATATTATATGGGTGGAATCAGCCTTTATCTGGAACGTATGGAAGATGGCTTTCATCTTTGTTTTTCACACGCTTTTTACGGCAAAGAGTGGAATACTGTGGTATCGAAATCCATAATCAGGCAGGGGAAATGGATCAACGCCGCTGTTGTTTTTAATGTGGAAACAGCCACGATGTATATTGATGGAAAGGTGGATTGCAAGAAGGAAGGTCTTTTACCTGCTTGTGAGTATGATACTGGAAGAATGTTTTTGGTCGGCGCAAAACGTGACGATGTAACAGACAGCATAAAGGATTATTTTGCAGGGTATATTTCCCAGTGCGATGTATGGGAAAGAGCCTTATCAGATGAGGAAGTACAGGCATATATCAATGAGGAATTGGATGCAGATGCCGAGGAACTTGGGTTTGCATTGGATATTGACAATGATGGATGCTTCAATGCTGTGACTTATAATGGTGTCGCATTAGGCAATCATGCCAAAGTGGAAGAGGAAGTCAGCGATACCCTTAGCGGAACTTCTGAGGTCATATCGCTGAGGCAGTCTGTAAAAGAACAGCTTTCAGAAACGGAATTATCTGAAATATATGAAATGTGCCTGAACCAATGGATAACATACTATGAAGCCAATGGTCTTGACTGTAGTTCCGAAATGCCATACAGAGTTAAGGCATGGAGCAAAGAGGAAACCATATATTTTGTAGGATGCCATAATGGAAAGGCGTATACGATTGGCACGATAGCAGAAAAAGATGCTTCCGAGGTAGTGATCTGGTGGGTTGAACTGGTTTTGATGATTATAGGTGGAGTCTGTGCTGCTGTTTTTGGTCTGCATATTAAGACAAAGAGTAATGCAATCAAACAACTTATCAAGATGTTTTACAGCAATGTAGCATTGGTGAATGCTTTGAAGTGCATGGCACTTGGAAATATTACGGTTGACACATTTCTTCAGTTATTTACACTTTTCTATAAAGAAAATGTTTTGCTGAAAATATTGAAACTGCTGATTTCCGGCATAGCTTTCTGGTCTGTCATCACAATATGCACAAAGTTTGCATCATGGGCGTTGGGCTACGGATGGGCAGCGGCAGCGGTTCAGTTGGCGGCTTTAGTCGTGCAGGTAGGAATACATATTGCATCTTATCCTGACAGGGATGATTTAGATAAAACGATGTGTTCCGTGACATTATCAGAGGTAAAGTTTTCTGATTTGCCACTGGATGGTATGGGAAAGAGGTCTGACAATATTGTGAATGCGGGAGGGGTGTCGGCATATAACAAAGGCGGAGAAGCGGTGGTTGTAATAGAATCGTATAGAGTTATAAAAAACGGGAAAGAAACGGAATCGTTATCGCAATGGAAAAGGGACAGCATGGATTCTCAGGCTGTGGCGGTCTATACTTTAAACAGAGCAAGGATTCCGCTGGAAGTCATGGCAGCATTTGTATTGACAAATGCAGGAAATGAAGATGTTACGGTTCATATATGGGCAGAAGGCACATCCTTTTATGGCAGGTCGGATGAAAAGAGTGTTTTAGTCCCGGCACGTCAAACCATCAATATAAAGCTGGTTTTTCAATTTGCATTCTATCATATGCCATCCTGTGTCAGTGAAATTGAAGAAAACATATCATGGAAATATAGAGGCAGCAATTCGGCTGCGTTGGAAGAAAAAATCAATGTCAAGCTGTATTTTATACTGTCCCAGCCCTGCTGTCAATGGCTAAGCAGACCGATTTGGGCGGATGCATTGAAATACATCATACCCAAAGTGCAGGGGGAAGTAAATATGCAGGGATTATACCAAAAGATAGCACAGGCTGTCAATGAAGACAAACAGCTGGTATATACCCCTGCGAGTAATTATGTGCAGGTCAGTTATTTAGAAAAGCAATTTTTTTTAACCAAATTTTTATCTGATATGTTTTACAGGGAACAGTCAGATGCGATGGAGTGTACTTATGCTGTAAATTGCACGGACTGCGCTGCGATTGTAGTGGGTCTTGCGAATATGATGGGGGGAAATTTACGCTGTGAACGTATGGGAAATAATTTTTTATTAAATCCCATTATACCAATAGGAAATTCAGAAACCGGAAACTATAACACTTTTATTTATCATGAAACAGCGATGCATCATGACGGCACAGAATACGATAAGAATAATACGGTTCATAAGGTGTATGATGCGTCCCTAAAAATAAAAACACCCACATATGGGTACGTGCTGTCTGTGGGGATGAGTTTTTCACAATATACAGATGAACAAGTTCATACAAGCCTTCAAGGCGTACAGGCAGGTGACGATTCTTACCGTGAGTGCCTGTGCCCTATAGTGCCGAATGGCGTAGGTTCCTGTGATTACCATTTAGAAAATGGTGCCCGGGCATTGCCGGTAATTGTTTAGGGGGAAGATTATGGAGAAGATAATTGAAAACATAAAGAATACCTATTTATTTGAAACATGGGAACGGAGAAAAATCGAAAAAAAGGATATGTATTTTCCAGCTATGCTGAAACTTTCAGACAGGGAAGGGTTTGTGATTGAAAGAAGCGTTGCCCCGGTGAAGATCATGGGTTCCTATGAAACTACATGGAGGGATGCCGGGAATGGAAACTCCAGGTTCAGGGTAGAAGTAATCCCGTTTGGGAGCATGGAAGAAGCGGATGAGTATATCATATCCAAATTGTG
>CAQBGY010000408.1 GCA_948759685.1 uncultured Eubacterium sp. | reverse complement strand
TGCCTTTTTTCCTTTATCCTTAATGACACTAACCACTTCCCCTATTTGCCTTATATCAAAATTAGCAACAGAACCAAATGACGACATCCTGTTTATTTCTTCAAATATTCCAAACTTTCTATCCCATTTTTCATCAAAAAAACCAAAGTAGAATTCATCGGCTCCTGCCTGACAATACCCGTCAATCTGATCTATTTTTGCAATAGGTACCATTATATTCATCTTATAAGCAGCCTTTCTTTAACATTTGCTCATTCCACTTCTGACCATTTCGGTGTGACAATCAAACAATAATCACTTTTTATGTTTTCCAGATATTGCTCATCCAATATATCATATACGCTTTTTCCAACCTTGATATACTTATATTCTGGAGATATTAATTTTATTTTAAGACACTGCATACTGCAAAAATCATCAGGTATGTACTTATCCTCTATTTTCTTTCCAATAGATGCATACTCACAAATATGAGACATAGAAATCTGTCTGTAGGGATAATGTAGATATACCTCCAATGGTTTGTTATGACTAAAACTATAATTTTGCGTAATGATGTCATTTTCAAAAGCATTAATTCGAATTCCGCTGTTAAAAACAAAATCCAAAACAGCCCCTGCTTTTGCCTCATATTCAGCAGAATCATATTCTTTGTATCGGTGATCACGATAATCTTTAAAAAATAATCTTCCCATTCGGATATTATACTGACCATTTAAATATTGCAGTATACCATAATCATTCACCACAATCTGCCTGCATCTGTCACAGCATACATGAAACTCCTCCGATTCCAAAACATTCAGATAGTGTTCCGGCAACGTCGGGATCACCAAATCAAACCCATTTGATGCAAACACTTCCTTAGACGGGCCAGCTATAAATTTTATTACATGAATAAAATAATTAGCGCAAGAATAACTTCCCACCTGAACAATAGGCATGTCTTTTTCGTGAATCCGTTCCAAAATCTCCTGAAAGTCCTGGTCACATAAATTAACTATCGTTGGTTTTTTCACTTTATTCCCTATCCCTTTTCTCTATAATTTGATCTATTTTGTAAATCAGACATCCACCAGAACATTTCAGCGTTTTGTATTTATAGCAAGTCTTACATTTTATATTATATACACTATTCACTGCATATGCATCGATCATACGAAGATAGTAATTGCGTAAGTCAGAGACAGATGCAAACTCCCTGATACTTTCTTTCGTATATTCTGATAATCCAAAACATCTGACAGCAGTATAATCTGGTAAAATATCAATAACCGGAATACAGCCTGTCTGGCGGTTCTTAATAATGGAAAAAGGATTATCTGCCCCCCATTCATCGAACTCCCGCATCTCTTCTGCACTGACCAGACATGCTGGAAATAAATTACAATCTAAAAAGGGAATTACACCTAATTCTTTTAAACTTCTGAAATACTTAAAAATATCCGGCTTAATCTGGTCAAAATATTCCAAAGGCTCATAACAGTAAACCTTTGAATTTGGTACTGCTATAGAGACTCTTAATCTTTTACAAGAATACCTTTCTAATAGTTCCAAAATATATTGATAATCATAGTCTGGCTTATAAAAATTTGAACCAAGCACCACTCTTTCCGACATTTTTTCAAATACGATATCCAGCGACTCTATAAGTTTACTCCAAAGATTCTCTTCCACCTTTATATCATTACAATTAATTAAAAGATGAAATTTTGAATTAAGTAACTTATCCGCATGATCTTTCAGCAGAATACCATTGGTATAAATTGTTACCTGCTCTACACGATCATCCTCCATCAATATATCCAGCAATCTATCAAATTGGGAATGTAATGTGGGCTCCCCACCAATCAAACCTATTTTTGTCTCACTTCCATCACCCAGAATAAAATCAAGTATATTTTTAAAATCATTGATTGTGATTTCATTTTTATCATGAACATTGACAAACTCATTGGCAAAACAATATTCACAATGCAGATTACATCGTTCTGTTACCATTATATTAGCCATCAATATACCACATCCGTTTCCGTAGTTCTGTGCTGCTCATACTCCACTCTCTTATCTCCTGTAATACAAACTCATAGAACGGGCTGCCAATCATCTCCTGAATATTATGCAGTTTCTCAGTCAATTGATTCACAATGGAATTTATAACAATTTCAATATCTATATCATCACTTATTCCATGAGTCATCAACAGATTCATCTGTCCGCTCTCCATATCCTCATATAAATCACACAAATCATCAATCAGTGCAAAAGCGTATCCTACATCTGCTATCAATTTTCTGTCACCAGCTGTCATCTTTTCCTTCTCAGCCAAAACAATTTCTGCCGCAATCTGTACGAACAGTACTGATTTATTTAAAATACAATCAACCAAAATCATTCTAGAATTATCAATACAAACAGCCAATTCTGAATCAATTGCCGCCTTAACCATATCAATAATATAGTCATATCTTTCATGATTATAGCATGAAATCGCACACATTCCTAAAGAAATCTTTTCATATAAAAGATCAATCACTGAATTATCTTTCGCAGATATGGCTTTGCAAAAATAATCTCCACAATAATCCCAGTCCAACTTGACTTCTGCTTCATGCCTCTGATTTATATTCCCATGATCCATCAGCCAGTCCAATAAACACCCCAAGGCTGTAAAGTAAACAGCGGTTTGTATTAATAATTTATTTTTCTTTATCTTAAAACTTCTACATAACAATATAAACTTCTTACAATTGACAAGAAACACATTTTCAAACCCTATACCGTACTCCGCCTTCATTTCTGAAATAATGTTCAAATCAATTTCAGTTTCTTCTAAATAGTGTTGAAAATCAGTTCTCCATCGATCTTCCGCTTCAATCGGCAGCAGATCATTTTTATCAAGACATTTATAAAGCAAATCAAAGTATGTTTTAATATCAATCATATTACCATCCACTATAATAACTTGTATAATACCCACTATACGATGTATAAGAACTGTAGCTCTTATTTTCCTGCACCACTGTTTTTTTCTTACGTTCTTCTATCTTTGCATTAAGCTTTTCATATGCCACTTGTGCTTCTGTATGTCCGGCATTAATTGACTTTTCATAATATTTCAACGCCTTGTTTTCATCAGATGCACAACCAAGACCCAATTCATAAATTCTGCCAAGTAGATAATTAGCTTGTGCAGTTTTTGCTTTCTCACAATAATTTATAGCATCTCTATAGTTTTTTAAATCATAATAAAGAAAACCTAATGTTTCATTGATTTTAGCGTATGTAGCTCCTAACTTAGCTGCAATCAAATAATAATGTAACGCTTTCTCAGCTTCCTTTGTATCCACTACTCCATTTAAATCTTTATACTTTTCATAACTAATTTTACCCAACAACGTAATTGAATCCAGATCCTTTTTAGATGCAGCTATATGTAAATATTTTAAGCAGTCCTCCTCAAACTGAATATGATCATCTATTGCATGATACAATTTTTCTCCAATTTGAAAAGCCGCCTCTTTTACACCATAATCCGCAAGTTGCCGCATTTCCGTGTCAGTAATATCCAGAGAATCCATAATCAGCTTTCCAGCCGTTTCATCTCCCATAGTTAATGCCTCAAACAAATATACATTTGCTGTTTGAAGGTGTTTCTGCTCTAAATAATATTCACCTAAAATCCTCTTTTCAATACTACGCAGAGGCACTTTAAGGCTAAATACAATTTTCGCACAATCTTCCTTTGACAATGATAATGAATATCTTAAATCCAATTTTTTTCTCTTAAAAAAGATAGAATCTATCTGAATCTTATTAAAAATCTCCAAATCATTTTTCGATTGTGCTTCACCCAGATAATTATTCAATATAACATCTACTATTTCATTCCTACCAAAATATTGCTTATATATACTACAATAATTACGCATCCTGCCTTTACTGTCAGACTCTGGAAACCCCTTATAAACCTCAGATAATTTCAAGATTAAATCCAGCAAAATACGCTCCATATTAATATGCCTATTGATGCATTCTATATCTTCCTTGATTCCAAAAAATGCTTGTATCTGTTCCACTTTTTCAAAGTCACGAACCACCAGCCCTGCTGGTGGTTTGCTGTTGGCCCTACGGGGCCG
>CAQBGY010000407.1:1036-4140 GCA_948759685.1 uncultured Eubacterium sp. | reverse complement strand
TTCACTTGTGCGGCATCAATGATAAAGGTCCCGGAGAGCGGGAGATTATGGAAGATGCGGAGAATAAGGCATTGACCATGCGAAAAGCATAAGCAAGCCTCAACAGCAAACAATTTCAATAAACAAACGGTTTATTCAAACATACTATACTGTATAAATACTGTAAATCGAGCAGGAGGAAAACGAAGTAGTTTTCTTCCTACTTTCGTTTTCCGACCTCTCACACCACCGTACGTGCCGTTCGGCATACGGCGGTTCCTATTTTGGGCACCATTTGAGGTAGCAGTCCATTAATCCCACATAACCAGCCCTTCGCAACTTGTCATTGGACATTGCTGAGGTTACAAGTCGGCTGTTTGCCACACGCCAATAACCGAGACGAGTGTTTCCCCATTGATATGCCTGCCAAGCAAGAGCACCACATTTCTTTAGGTTTGACACTCTGGTCTTAACATTCTTCCATGATTTCCAGATACACATGCGTATCCGTCGTCTTAACCATTCATCGGTTTCTGTACAAAGACGTTTTATTTGTGCAAGATGGAAGTAAGCAACCCATCCCATTATGTAATTCTTGAGTTTCTGTTTCCTGATTTCATATCCATACCCATTACTACGACTGGTCAGTTCTTTGAGTTTCGACTTCAGCTTAATCTTGGATTTGGGATGTACAGTCAGGAGACATTGTCCTTTCATCACATAGAAAGAGTAGCCCAGGAACTTAACTCCTCTTATATTAGATACAACCGTCTTTTCACGGTTCACTTTAAGGAAGAGTTTCCCTTCTATGAACCGGGTTATTGATTCCTTCACACGCTGGGCAGCACGCTTGGATTTACAAAATATCACCGCATCGTCTGCATAACGAACGAAAGGAACCCCACGTCTTTCCAGTTCCTTATCAAGTTCATTGAGCAGGATATTGCTCAGCAGAGGACTTAAAGGACCTCCTTGAGGAGTACCTTCTGTACTTATCTCAAACAATCCTCTGTTTATTACACCACTGCGAAGATATTTGTGTATCAGGATTATTACCCTCCCATCCTTTATAGTGCGGCTGAGTATCTCTATCAGCTTGCTATGACTTACCGTATCAAAGAAACGCTCAAGGTCGAGGTCGACTACATATTTATAGCCTTTATCCACTATCTTCTGAGCCTTTCGAAGGGCATCATGGCAGCACCTTTGGGGACGGAAACCGTAACTTGTCTTTGAGAACTGACGCTCGTATATCGGGGTCAGTATTTGGTTTATGGCTTGTTGCACCAATCGGTCTACCACTGTAGGGATTCCTAAAAGGCGTTTCTTGCCATTGTCCTTGGGAATTTCTACCCTGCGTACTGGGTTGGGACGGTAAGTCCCGCACTGCAAAGAACTTATCAGTTCATCCTTATTGGCCTTTAACCATGGCAACAACTCTTCGCATGACATCTTGTCTATACCGCCACTTCCACTGTTCCTGACTACTGCTTTATAGGATTTGTTCAAATTCAATGGACTGAGGATGATTTCCAACAGGTGTTCTTTGTCAAATGGTACTTCCACGATGTTGTCTTCGGTCATCCACATGAAAGTCTGCACTCCCGCATACCATTCGGATGCCGTCCTATCTCTTTGAGGGCAGTCATTAGCTTGGGCTGATGTTTTCTGCATTCGTACTTTCATAAGGTAACTTTCAATTACTATCGTTTAATTTTGGTTCAGTCCTTAACTACTTAAGAAATAATAATGGCTATCGTATTTGACTGATATGAAACCCCGAACGCTTCTTCAGAAGAGGAAGGAAGTAATGTTGCATCCGCGTATCTCCATGAATGGTAAAGTGGACACGGATTGCGTGAGGGAAAAGAAGTACATATCAAGGGGATCGGTTATTATGAGGTGTCGAGAGATGCGGAGAATCCACGCGATGAAGGGTGTGAAGGACGTGAAGGAAATGATATCATGCAACGAATCACGTAAAATGACTGATAGTTTGAAACTTATCTCAATGTGAAGAGAATGAACAACCAATCGAATAAAAATTAAAAGAACCGATTGATTTACGAAGAATTAGTACTATTTTTGCAAATAACAATCAATTGACGGATATGAATTTTGAGACGTTGAGTTTTACAACCTTTTGCGTAGGAAGCCTTGCAGAAGCATTGGAAATGAGCGCAGGGAAAATATATGAATTACTGCGTACTTCCGGAATACTGACAGATTATCTGATTCCGGGATATGATGTACTTCATACATTCAGTAAAGAATACATCGTGGAGGATCTTATCCAATACATGAAAGAGAAAGGGGTATTAGCGTGACACTATATCATGCATCATCATTAGTCATCAAACAACCGGATGTATATCATTCACGAGAACATTTGGATTTTGGAAAAGGATTTTATCTGACTTCTTTGTTTGACCAAGCCCATAAATACGCCATGCGTTTTCTACTCAGAAAACAGAAAGCTTATATTAATGAATACCTGTTGGATGACGAACTATCAGACTTTAAGATTAAAATATTTCAAAGTTATGATGAAGAATGGCTGGACTATGTAGGAAAATGCCGCAAGGGAACACAAGATGGACTTTTCGATTTAGTGGAGGGCGGCATAGCCAATGACAAGGTATTCAATACCATTGACCTCTATTTTTCCGGAGCCATGGGCAAAGATGACGCATTGGGAAGGCTGGCATTTGAGCATCCCAATCATCAATTATGCATCTTGAATCAGGAAATAATAAATCGCCATCTTCATTTTATCAGTGTCAAGGAAATAACAACAGGAGGAACTGACCATGAAAGCCGATAAAATCATACTGCAAATGAAATATGCCCGAATAGTCCGGTTATTTGCCGACTACCTCCATTTACCGTATGAAGACGCACTCGGATTCTTCTATGATTCGGATACCTATCGTCTGATAAGTGAAGGAATAGGTGACATGCACTGCTTGAGCGATGAATATCTAGCTGACGAATTGTTGATGGAATGGAAAGCAAAAAATAATGAATGAAAATCATAAACGCCTATCATAATAAAATCAGGATTCTGCAAAAAGGCACAAAAAAAGAGCGAATCATTCCGCTCCACCTTTAAAGAATCCCCATAA
>CAQBGY010000407.1:0-1026 GCA_948759685.1 uncultured Eubacterium sp. | reverse complement strand
TTCCTAAAAACTAATCTTTAAATCTAATACCCTAATTTTATAAACTAATACCTTTCAATTATTACCTTTTTCTAATACCTAAAATATAAGTAGTTTCACAACTACACTGCAAAGGTATAGCTGTTTGCGAAAACAACAAAAGCCATCATACAAAAAATTACATTCAGACTTATTTTCTTGACTTATGTCAAGACGTAGGGTAGATTTTGAGTGCAAACCTCACGTTTATCCCCACAACAGTCCGTCCTTTTAACAAATCTTTCCTTTTTACTTTCTAGTTGCACTCATAATCGAGCAAGCACACAACTAACAAAAAGAAAGCAAAACAGGGTACTTAAAACACAATCTATTACCATTCTATCCCAAAACATGCAATCACAAAAACCAATAAGCACCCTATTTTCGAACAATCTGCATATTTCTAACCCAAAACTACGGCGTTTTTTCAGTCAAGCCGGATTCCTCCCCGGATTTTCAGAAGCAAAAACAGGTTGAAGATACAAGTCTCGCAACTTTTCCGTAACTTTGCAGCGTTTGATAATAAATAAGATAGGAATGGATTTTAAGTACGACGTAATTGTAATTGGTGCCGGACATGCCGGTTGCGAAGCAGCAGCCGCTGCTGCAAATTTAGGTTCCAAGACTTGTCTCATTACGATGGACATGAACAAGATTGGACAGATGAGCTGCAACCCTGCCGTGGGTGGAATCGCCAAAGGACAAATTGTACGTGAAATAGATGCGCTGGGCGGACAGATGGGATTGGTGACAGACGAAACAGCGATCCAGTTCCGAATACTGAATCGCTCGAAAGGTCCCGCCATGTGGAGCCCCCGTGCCCAATGCGACCGCGCAAAGTTTATCTGGTCTTGGCGGGAGAGACTGGAAAATACGCCCAACCTTCATATCTGGCAGGATACCGTATGCGAGCTTCTTGTTGAAGACGGCACAGTGACCGGACTGGTTACCGCATGGGGTGTCACCTTCAAGGCAAAATGTGTTGTCCTCACCGCAGGAACTTTCCTC
>CAQBGY010000406.1 GCA_948759685.1 uncultured Eubacterium sp. | reverse complement strand
GTTTGTTGATCTTGTAAAGAGTTCTGTAACTCAGACTATTACTGAGCTTAATAATAAAAGCGGTGAATATGAGGGTCAGATCTCCGAGCTAAATGGTCAATTGACTGCAAAGGATGCGAAGATTGCTGAGTTGAATGCTGCGCTTGAAGCGGCTAATGCAACCATCGCTGAGAAGGAACAGGCTATTACCGCTCAAACTACAGAGCTGAATAGTCTGAAAGATGCTAATGCTGCTCTGGAGAAGGACAAGAAGCTTGCTGAGCTAAATTCCGTTTTGGCTGGATTTACCGCAGAGGAACAGGCTCTTGCTCAAGCTGAGATTGATGCTTTTAAGGCAGATCCTACTTCTGTTGAGCTGAATAGCATCACCAATAAGATTTGCGTTGAGCTTGTACGCAAATCAAAAGAGACTCACACTAATGAGCAGAACAGTGCTGGTTCTGCGCCCGATATCTTTGGCGGAGTGGCCGATCCCCAAAGTGACGGCGATGCAGATATTTACGGCTAATTAAGGAGGGCAATAGAATGAAGTACAAGACAATTGGTGCATTTAAGAATGTACAGAATGTGCCTTACTGCAAGGCCGCAGTCGATCTTCATGTTGGTATGGGTGTTGTACTTGACCGTGTAGCCAAGACTGCTTCCCTTCCCGCATCTGATGCAGACTGCAAAGCAGTTGCTTACATTGTAACCAACATTAACGATAAGCCAGAGCTTCACAACAGCCCTGAGACTTATGTAGTAAATGCGGGCGAGTATGTTCGCGCTGATAATCTTCACACTGTTAATGGTCTGGAGATTGAGTTCGCCGCATTTGAGATCGACGGTGGAACAGATGGGCTTGCGGCTGGTGACATGCTGGTGTTTACCACTTCTGGCCTAATCAAGAAGGTGGCCGATGCGGATGGTTACGCCGCCGCTTTCAAGGTCATTGAAAAGACCGCATATATGGATGACGGAATCCTTGCTGAGATCGTAGCTCAGTAAGGATTTTGTTTTGCAAGGAGGTAAAGAATAATGGATAACATTTTTGAACTTAATACAGTCAACAATGTTAAAGACGATATTGTTGATTCAAAGCTCAAGGCAACCTCTCCCGTAGTAGAGGTATTTTCTGCCTTGATCCAGGGTAAGCGCCCTGAGAATATGGATGGTAAGGTTCTTGATAAGAACGTTGAGCATATTAAGAACCTTGCAGCTCGTGCTCTTGCTGGCGATCAACGCGCTGTGTCTGAGCTAAATACTATTCAGCGATTTGCAATTCAGCCTAAGTTGCTGGAGGCTATCAAGATTTTCAGCTTCATGGGTACATATAAGTCTATTCCCTATGACACTGTGCCTATGATGAAGACCTACAAGTATGAGAGCGTTGATTCTCGCTTCCAGGCTTCAAGCGGTGATGTGCCCTTCGCAACCCACAGCTTCCGTGAGTACCCAATTGGCACTCAGACCATTTCTTCTGGTTACGCAGTTGACTACCGTGAACTTCAGTCTGGTAACTTTGATGGTACTGTTGCTGAGGGCTTGCAGCAAGTTCAAATCGACATGCAGAACAAGGCCGTTTACTACGTAATCGCCAAGATGTATGATGCTTTGAAGAACGCTAAGGGTGTAAAGCACTTTGCCGAGGCCGCTGGTATTACTAAGACCGCCGTTGATGATATGCTGCTTGCTATGCGTCGTTATGGCAAGACAAATATCTGTGGCGATTACTCTGTAACTTCACAGCTCAATGAGTTCGCTGGCTATAAGACTATTGGTGCTGCTACTATTCCTTTCGGGGCTGATGTGGTAGCCGAGGAAATTCGCAAGAACGGTCTGTTGAACTTCTACGGTGGTTCTTCTGTTGTTGAGCTGCCCAATGCCTTCAACTACACCCGTGTGAATGCGGATAAGAGTTCTTATGAGCTTTACATGCCTCAGGGACTGCTCTTCTTCATTCCTCAAGGCAATATTGCACCCTTGCAGATCTTCCGCCGTGGTGGAATGACTACAATGACTGGCGATGACATTGTGACTCGTCAGCATCTCACTCGCTTCGATATGGAGATTGGTGCTGGTGTTGCTGAGGGTATGGAGGATCAGATTGGTCTTCTGTCCGACACTAACTTTGAGGTTCCTACTCTTTAATAGGAGCTAACAGAAATAATGGCGGGGAGTCCTAAAAACTCCCCGCCTAAATTTTTATACAAGGAGCGAAATACATGGAACTAACCGATAAGGTTTTGATTAATAATTTGTGCAGTTGGCCTCTCCATTTCAAGCGTCTAAATGGAATGGGGGATATTCGAGTGCCAGCAAATGCAAAGAACTTTGCTCTGCTTGATGTTTCCGAGGTACAAATGCAAATTCAAATCGGCAACAATCTATTTATTGGAGGCGGCGAGGGTCAGCAAGGCGATCACGCTCGTTTGTTTATTGTAGATGATGAACAGCGTAAGGCGCTGCTTGGTTTGGATGCCACGCCCAATGAAGATGTTACCGTCGTAAATGCCGAGTCCGTTGTGGCACTACTCTCTATCAGAACCAAAAAGGAGTTTAAGGAGCATCTTGAAGCGTTGGTAAAAACTGATGCAGAGAAAAAGATGATTGTTAAGCTTGCTAAGGACGCTGGTGGTGATGATGTGGCCGCTTGGAAGATGGAGGCTATTTCTGCCCTGGCTGAGACTGCCACTCTATAAGTAAAGGGGGTTGAGGTATGGATAATCCAACAACCTTTGAAGATATCCAAAGAAGTTTTCACGCCATGCCTCTTACCAAATATCTCATTGTTCCAGAACTGGAACAGGAGTGGTTAAAAACGGCTGTTGCGGACTATGAGCTGGATTTGAGCTGTGATCTTCATTATGACAAAGAAAATTTAACCTTTGCCGAAGAGTTAGATGCTCCAACAGCTCGTGTTTTGGCGCTCATGATGTATGTGAGTTATTTGCAACGTGAGCTAAGCCGTGTTATGGCGTTGAATAGCATTTATGGGAAGGATATTCAAATTGCCGGAACCGATGCGACAAAGAGAGTAACAAAATTAGAACTTGAACATGAGATTAGTCGTGTGAATGAACGTCTTCACAAAATGAAACAGCACTGTTTTGATTAAGGGGGTTAGTTATGCCAACAGAATGGTATTTAATGAAACGCCCTTTATTTAACAGTGGGTTTGAAAGTGATGAGTTTCAGAGTTTTGCCCAAGATAGTTTTGAAGAAATCCTGGAGTCTTTTATTGCCAAGGATGTTGAAATCTATGAAAAGAACCTATCAGTTGAACCAGTTATTACACGGGCAATCGTTCAGAATGTGACTGGCGATGTTTATAATAACAGCTATCAGCGTCAGCTCTTGTGCCGTATTGGTACTTTGCGCACAGGGCAGTACATTAAAATTGATGGCCGTTATTGGTTGGTAGCAACATTGCCTGATAATAACCAGATGTATGAAAAGGCAATCTTGTGGCAGTGCAAATACTCTATTCGGTTTCTTTCACCTATTACTGGTGAAGTGGTGGAATATCCAGTATATAGCGTTAACAGCACTCAGTATGGCTCTGGAGAGACACAAAGAACATATATGAAAATCGGAACGTCGCAGCAATTGACCTACATTCCATTCAACGAAGAAACAATTATGCTGGAATGTGGCGCTCGCTTCTTGATTGACAAAAATAAGAAAGCTCCGACCGCATATCGCCTAACTCAGGTTGATACCAGCAGTTATTCATGCGGTGAGGATGACGGCCTGCTTCAATGGACGCTTATTGAAAGTCAGAGAGATGAAAAGACAGATAATATTGAGCTGATGGTTGCCGACTATTATGGGGTTTCTGATTTTTCTGTTCCAGATCCACCAGAGTTGGGTTACTCTATTGCAATGGTTCCTGATGGCAAGAAGCCTCAAGTTACTTTTGGTGAAGAGCTACTTGTTTCTATTGAGTTCTTTAAGGATGGAGAGAAGACCGACGCTTTCCCACTTGAAATCTCTATCACAGACGGAACGGAGTATGGCCTTTTGAAAGAAGTGGAGCCGGAGCACTTTGTTGTACGGGCTTTGAAAAACCGTGATTTTATAGGACAGGAAATAACTGTAACTGCACATAATGATGATTTTGGCGTATCAGAATCCTTGATCCTAAGCATAAAGGGGTGGTATCTCT
>CAQBGY010000405.1 GCA_948759685.1 uncultured Eubacterium sp. | reverse complement strand
CCGGCGAAGTCGTCCGTGCAAAGTTGGTTCTCCGGGTCCTGCCCATACTCTACTAAGTAATTGGTCCATGTTGTCAGAATATCCCAATATTTCTTGGCATAATCCGCATTGCCTTCAATCTTGGCAATAGCCGCTGCCAGAATCACCATGTTACCGCTTTCTTCAACTGGCATGTCGCCACCATAAACTTGTCCATTGGCGATAGGATAAGTACCTAAGTCGTGTGCAGCGAAAGGCTTGTTCCAACGACCGCTGGCACTGTATTCGAAAATACTGGTCATCATTGCTTTTTCCAAGTCAGGATTGTAGATCAAGAATAGAGGAGCAGACGGGTAAGTCAGATCGACTGTATTGATACAACCATTACTGTTATTCTCCTTAGAGAACCACATCAGATTACCTTCCTTATCCGTAAACAACTTATGTGCAGAGATCACCTGGCGATAGGATGCAGAACAGATTTCCGCATATTTCTTACCACCCGCTTTTTCCGCATCACTATAAATCAATTCATCAAGTGCGCGGCAACGTTCCATAATAGACTGATAGTTGTCTCTTAATTTTTCGAAAGCATCAAAAATAGTCACTTTGCCATCATGTTTCCAGTAGCCCATGCGCTTTTCATACATGTACTCAATGGAATAAATATCGTCATAACCGATCATCATGAAACCGTCCTTACCATCTTTTGTAACAGTTCCCAAATTATGAACATAAGCCATGGCAGGAATATTTTCCTCTTTACGGGTAATCCATTTGGTATTACTTGAAGCTAATGTTCCGTTTTTAACAAAAGATTCTTTCATTCCACTGTAGTCGCCCAAGCTTACAGACTTTCCGGCTCCATTCACACTACCCAGATACACATATCCCCAATCACCGCAAATCAAGTCACCTCTACGGTCACATATCGGCTGATCGATCGTACCTGCTTCTACATAACTGATACCGTTTTTCGATAATGTACGCGCGATAGTAGGCTGTGTAGTCTCATTCACAGCTAGTTCCGGAGTAGTTTCCATATAGAACTGCACGTCATGCTCTTTTTTATCAAGAGAACGTACCCGATAAGATATATAGTTAATCGGAGTTGACAACAGATCCAAATCATCGATCAATTGAGGTGCTGTAAATACAACATCTAATTCGACCGGTCCACAAGTGAATGTATAATAAGTAGAAGTTGCCAACACGTCTACAGACTTTTGTATGGCTTCATTATCAAATGTAACCGCATCTTTCTTCTCCCGGTATAGCCCAAAATCCACATAAGAGCCTCCGGTTGTATTATGACAGTGCGCCGCTATTACATTTTTTCCGTTACGCAGTTTCTTCTTCGCTTCATCTGTCAGTTTCAGATTTACATTATCCCTCCATACAAGATCTGTAGCAACCAGTTTTTCTCCGTTCAAATACAGTTCGAACACATCATCATGGGAATAAATAAGGTGAATATTCTCCGTTGCATCCAAATCATTGAGTTCAAATGTACGGCGAATATAAATATCTGTATCATTACCTTTCCATTCTGTGTGAACACGCGGCATGTCATGACTACCAAAAGCAGCTTTACCTTTTTTCCAACTGCTATCATCAAACTGGAGTTCCTGCCATCCGTTTGCAGGCTGGCTATTAGTATATGCCGCCTCCCAACGTTCTACATTTGTCATGGGCACAATAGGCAATAACGTCACTTTATCTTTACCTAGAAAGCGATATACTTTACCGTCTACACGCAAAGCTCCAACCAAGGGTTTCTTAGCTGCAGTCCAGTGTTCAGTACTTCCTTCCGTTAATTTGTCATAAGGAGACCAAATGGAAAAGTGAGGATCTGAGACAACGATGGGTACTGACGGAGTACGCAACGCTACCTCTTTCACAGGTTTAAATAAGTGGTCAGTTTGAGCATTTGCAAATAAACCGACCGAAAAGGCCATTACTGTTAGTAGTTTCTTCATAAATATTTTTAAATTAATCTACAATTTTAAGGTTATCCATCTACAATCTTGTTTACCTTTAAAGAAAACAAACCCTACGTTTTCTTTTATTGTTCTTTTTACCTTCTTACGATTATCTCTTAAATACAATTTTACCTTTTTTTATCGCTATACCTAGATAATATATTAAATCAGTACTGTCGAATATTGATCATAGTGTTTTATATGCAACGCTGCAAAATAATAGAATAAATGCTAAATATAAGGAAAATCTATGTTCAAGAAAGGACAAAATCTGTTCTTTTTTCATGTTTCGTAAGAAGTTATAGCTTTTAGCGACGAGATATTGCTCATTTCGGATGGCTTTTGTAACTTTGCAATACGAATGCAATACAGTTTTACTATCGCAAAATATACTCCATACATTAAACCTAAGTACGTCACTCGAGAGGGGACTACTGTCCTTTATGTTCGATATAACTACAATCGAACTAAGCGTACGCTTATCTCTACTGGATACAGTATCAAACCGGAACACTGGGATCCCAAGAAGAGGTGGATTAAGCGTGCTTGTCCACACTACGATGAGATTGATGCTTGCTTGATTAGAATCACATCCAAACTTGGAGAAATTCTTACATACGCTAAAATAAACGGAATAAGCCCAACTGTGGAATTTGTTTTACTTGAACTTAAAAAGAACAGGGAATATGAGTTACGTCCTAATCGGGTAGATATATTTGACGCATTAGAAAGATATATTGTAGAAAAAACTCCAGTTGTTTCGGCAGACCAAATAAAAGACTACCGAACGCTTCGCAAACATCTGATCGCTTTTAAGGAACATTCGTCGCAACCAATTGCTTTTCATAATTTGAACCTTATATTCTACAATGAATTGATGGATTATTTATTTTATAAGGTTATAAAGCCCGATGGGAGTGTAGGCTTGCTTACCAATTCTGCTGGGAAAATCGTACGTTTGTTAAAGGGATTTGTTAATTATCAAATAGATAAAGGGGTTATTCCTCCAATGGACTTGAAGCATTTTAAGGTCGTAGAAGAAGAGACCGATGCTATTTATTTAAGTGAAAAGGAACTTTCAATAATACACAAGTTAGACTTGTCAGATGATAAGCAATTGGAAGAGATTAGAGATGTTTTTATTACCGGGTGTTTTACAGGACTACGATATAGTGATCTCTCAACATTAAGTCCCGAACATATTGACTTAGATAATGAGATTATAAATCTCAAACAGAGAAAAGTGCATAAAGCTGTCATCATTCCTATGATCGATTATGTACCGGAAATACTCAAGAAATACAACTATGATTTACCTAAAATCCCTAGATATATATTCAACGAAAGAGTTAAAGAATTAGGGCGAAGAGCAAAACTAAAACAGAAAATCGAAGTTGTGCGTAAAAAAGGAAAAGAACGGGAAAAGAGAGTCTATGAAAAATGGGAGATGATCTCTTCTCATACTTGTCGACGATCGTTTTGCACAAATATGTATTTATCCGGTTTTCCTGCCGGAGAACTTATGCGCATATCCGGGCATAAAAGTCCATCTGCATTCATGCGATATATAAAGGTAGATAATCTTCAGGCTGCAAAAAGACTAAAAGAACTTCGAGCCAGACTTGCCAAATAAAAATAAAGTAATTTATCAAGGGATACTTCATACCTTTAAAAGAGGTCAGTCATTGAACCAAACAATCGTATCAAATTCTAATTTCAATCGGTGCGGAAATGAATGAAATGTTTAGGTAAAGAATTCAAGCACTAAATTTACTCATCAACTCTGTAGAAAATAACATCTCCGAGTGCATAGATTAATTCGAAGGACTATAGTCTTTCTTTCGAAGAACTATAGTCCTTCGAAAGAGAAACTATAGTCAACCTTGTGTTTGACTATAGTCAAACGAATTAATTAATGTATCCGGAGTGATTATATTTAGCATAAACCTAGCCTAGTTATAGCACAAAGAAGGAATAATTATAATCCGTAAAAATGAGTTAGCTCATTAACTATAATTTATCCATAACTGGTAGGTAACAAATGAAAATTCCGGTATGGTTACTTGGATTTACAACACAAAGACAATATGAACAGTAAATAAATGTTTGATTTGCAAATATTTAAATGTAATCAAATTAGTATGGGCAGGACCCGGAGAACCAACTTTGCACGGACGACTTCGCCGG
>CAQBGY010000404.1 GCA_948759685.1 uncultured Eubacterium sp. | reverse complement strand
CGTATCTCCTATTTTATCGGAATGTAGCCCATCCGTCAATAGCATATTCATAATTTAAAGGACACCAACTAATATAGTAGGTGTCCTCTCTGTTTTTTCATGTTTAAAATAAGTATTGATATAGTAATGTCCATTTTGGCATATATCTTTCAAAGGCTATATTATTTATCTTTTTGAGGTGTGGGGATAGGTTCCTCATCCTCATATTCCTTGTATAGTCTTTCGATATGCAAGTATTTACCCGGTGCGTCATAGTCACCAGTCTATTCCCTAATCGTTACCCCCATCTTTATCAAACGCCGTTTCACTGTTGATTTATCACAGTGAAATGTTTTCGCTAACTGTCTAAGAGAAGCACCTCTTTCATACTCTCGCTTCATCCTCTCCACGTCGTATGGATCAAGCCCCATGCTCTTTATATGTAATTCATGCAACTGCCAGTTTATTTCTCTAATCTCTCTGTTTAGTTTATCATTTTCCGCTATTTTCTCTTTTAGCATTTGTCGCAAATTGGCATTTATTTTGTCCTTCTGCTCTAGCATTTCTTTAAAACACTCCAACAACCCTTCGAAGTACTCATCAAATTCAGAACACTTCCGAGCAATAAGTCTCGGCGTAGTATAAGAATGAAGGTATGATTTAATATCATTTCGTATCGCTGATCCAATATCAAATGGTAACGATTGTTTCATATTTAACATTCCTCATCATCTATTTTAGTAGTTTAAAAATTACTGTATTTAAACCTTTCCATGCTCTAACAAACTTTTGAAAAATCCATCCTTCCTAAACCCCAATTTTCACCCCCTACTGCATACACAATTTTTCTTTCATGTATTCGTTGACGTACTCTCAATTTTTCAAAAGCGGAATGACTAATTTTCTGCTTTTTACATTTTATTATTCTAACCCCCAATTTATTTAACTGTTGAATCCTCCTTACTGCATACCACTTTTTCAACACAGCAACCCTTAACTGTATTCCTTGCAAAATCCATAAACTTTAACCCTCCTCCATCATGTCACCACCTCTATTTCTCATTCTGGCCTCCTCTGGCCCTCTCCATTTCTTCAGCATACCCCTTACCCCTCCGGTCCCTTCCAACCCCTTCAGAGCCATCCAGAACACCCTACGCTTTAGTAATTACCACCTCTCTTTTTTATCTACTATAAATATCAACTAGCTATAAAAAAAGCACCCACTTCAAGAAGTGAGTACTTTTTACTTTATCTATGCTCTTTTAATAGTTGTACCAAATAACCTCTATACGCTTATTATCTTTTTTACTTCCTACTCCTGTAGTCGTATGAAATTCTTCCCGGTGCCAGCCTGTTTCCTCATTCAAATATTTGTTGTATAGCTGTAAATCATAGTTTGATACCAAAATCCTGCATTTCGCCTTTTGAATACAACGCAAAAACTTTTCCTGATCGTCATATCCAAATGACATTGCGTATACCTTACCTAAATTCGTAGGCATTTTTTTGCCGTCGTATTTCCGTCTTATTGCGTCAGCTAAACGTGGTGTATGGTCAACATCAATATCTTCCAGCATTTCCGTTTCTTTTTCTACGCTGATATATGATGGGTCGCAGTACATCATAACTCTTGGATTGTTTATCCACTCGTTTAAAACTCTAAACGCTGGCGGAAGTTCACCAAAAGAAGTATTTATATCTACAAACATCATGCGTCTAAAAAAGGCCATAGCGTCAATTTGATATACTTCTACGCCCTCCAACCTTTCCGCACAGTCAAACAACTTAGCGATCTGCCGCTTGTACTGGTCGTTTGTTTTAAACTTCTCGGCGCTCCACGTTTGCCCCATTCCGTCTCGTGACTGTTGGAACACTACATAAGTAGCTAGGGCTAAATCCATGTCAGACACATATAGTCCCAAATCAGAAGAGCGTTCCAAAAACCCGGTATTTTCCTTGACCTGATACGCTTCTACCCAGTCAGCAAGACAATTCTTCAATTCCTTTTGAAACTGCCGACGATCTTCAAAGGGGGTTCCTTTTGCTTGCTCTTCTTCATCCTGCAATACTTCCCTTAATCGTGTTAAACTCTCCTGAACTGCTGGCGCAATTTTATGAGGTGGGGTTTTCCGTTTTGGATTAACTGCTTTTTCCGCCATTTCGTATGCTTGCCACAATATTTCATCAAGTAAATTATTTGCAGTATAAGGTTCTACTATTTTCTTCTCAATCAATAACTGTCGTAATCTCTTTTTGGACTGTACTTCTAAATCATCTTCTGCACTGTCAAAAACAGCCTTCTGCTTATTAAACTCTTCCTCACTGTATACTGTTTCATCTTCCAGCCTATGTATAAATTCAATCGACTTAACCGGATCGGACAGTATGCGCATTAGAGCAGTTAGTCCCGCACTGTAATCATTATAACACTCGACTTTATGACGAGGTTTATTTAACAACACCCGGCACATACCACCAAACGGAGTTACAAAGATGTCGCTATCATCATAATTAAGCCGGTCAGCTATAAAATGAGCCATGCGACCCTTACCGCCATAGTATGGAGCAATCGAAAGAGTATCCCTTTTATTCATCCCCATCATCCCCTTTTTTCCGCTTCTCCTGTTTTTCTGGCATAGCAATGCCTAATTTCTGTCTATGAAATGCAATAACTCTTTCGGGTTTACCTGACAGGCGTTTTAATATTGCATAGCGATTAGATACCACATGAATATAACCATCTTGATTAAGTTGACTGCGCAGGTTTTTCATTTCATATTCATTATATCCACAGTCAGACGCCAGCCCGTTAAAAGTATTAACAGGAATGTTACAAAAATCAGCTGTAATATAATCATTTTCCCTGTATTCTGAGAAATATCGCTTGATCTCTTCTATTAAGTCACTATACCTAGTGTCACTCGTTGACAATGCAACTGTACCAACTTCAATGTTTGCATATTCCTTTTCAATCTCACGGGCCAGATCTCTAAAATAGGTATCCCCCATAACTACACCGAATTTCTTGAAGTCCTTCATATCACGGCCCAAATCTACTATGGAAGTAATTATAGAACCGTTCTCGTTCCCATCCTTAAAATTCGTAATTTTCATGCTTTCTATGTGCGTCTGAGCATCTTTATAAATGACCAGCTTAAACTGAAACCTACTTTCTAATTCAGCCTTAATACTATTTTTCAAGTCCACACTGAAAGTACTGCTTTCCTTATCTAATACCCAAAAAACTTTTTTAGAATTTTCCGCCATAACATAGCCCTCCTAAATCTTTAGTATATAAGGGTTAACTATTTTAACTGTATCATATATGGCGAAGTTTGTCTATATAAACAAAAGAGATACCTGCCCTAAATTAAGCAAGTATCCTAACAATTAAAAGACATATATCGGTTACAGTGGTTATTGCGGTTACACTGGTTACATCTTTTAAACTGGTTAACTTCTACAGATAGAATAACTTATATGAGCATTTTTGTCAAGTACTAATTTCCTTATTCCAATTTTCACACAGGTGCGAAAAAAGTGAAACTTTTCCCCCACACTCACCAACAGTACTCAACATTTACCAATAGTAATACCAAATGTTTCCAATTAGTCTCAACTATTCCTAATCGCTCCATCCATCAGAAAAATACTGTATATCGTTTCAAAACAGAGGTATCGCACAATATATAGTATAAAACAACAAAAAAGAAGATAGAGATTCAACGTCTCTACCTTCTTTTCACTGGTTGCGGGGACAGGACTTGAACCTGCAACCTCCGGGTTATGAGCCCGACGAGCTACCAATTGCTCTACCCCGCGATATGGTGCCGGAGACCGGGGTCGAACCGGCACGGGATCACTCCCACGGGATTTTAAGTCCCGGGCGTCTGCCAATTCCGCCACTCCGGCATGGGTGGCTTCCGGTCTTAAATGCTAAAACAGAATACCACAGCATTGCGGTTTTGTCAAGAGGAAATTTCAAGCAATTTTATCCTATTCCTTTGGGTGGGCAAGCGGCGCGGCCTGCTTTTGTAGAATTTAACTTGAACTTCTCAACATTCCTGTGCTATAATAGAAAAGTTAATATGTTTATTGGGCCGGGTGCGCGGCAGGCGGGAGGTGACCACCAGTGAAATACAAGCAATGGCGGGTGGCGCCTCCCTGCAAGGAGGGGCAGC
>CAQBGY010000403.1 GCA_948759685.1 uncultured Eubacterium sp. | reverse complement strand
ACTACGAAATGTGCCTTGTGCGTTACTTTTTTTCAAAAGTTGTAAAGTGGTGATACTGTAAAAAGGTGTCTGTAATATATTCCGTCTTTATTTTCATATAGCTTGTGGTTATCCCGTCGCTACACCCGTACCATTTGGAATGAACAACATCTTTGTCTAAGACAATCTGAACGGCATTTTGCTTATCCAGTATGGCACTGAAAACAGTTGCAGCCCCAATCTTAGTGCCTAACATTGTTTCCATAAGTTCCGCAGGTGCAAAGGAAACACGGGAAACGCCTAACGCATTGCTGAAATCTTTGGAACGGAACGGCTTGCTGCCTGTGGTAAAATGAACAGGTAAAAAGCGGTCTGCTGTCTGTTACATAACAATGTTTTTACCATTTCCATATCCAGTTTTTTGTTGACTGCAATACAATCTTCCATAGTGATAACTTCGTCCGTTTCCACCCGTTCAAAGGGGATATGCAGCTTTTCAAGTGTCTGATAGGTCTGTTGCTGCAAAGGGGTATGGTATTCATTTGGTGCTGTGTTGTAAATATCGCTCACATAAATCATGGCGCATACTTCCTTTCTTTTGGTAAATTTCTTTTGGAAGCCTTGAAATCCTCCAGTGCATAGGGTATCATAAAAAGTAAAATCACAAAAGCGAATATTTATCATGCTTAACATGATAAAATCAGATGAAAGTGGGTGCGGCTATGGAAATGAATATTCAAAAATACCTGGCATTTGTTAAGACAGTGGAATACGGGAGTTTTACAAAAGCCGCTGAAAGGCTGAATTATTCCCAATCGGGAATTAGCCGTATGATTAACGATTTAGAGAAAGAATGGAAAATATTGCTCCTTGAACGCAGCCGGTCGGGGGTGCGTTTAACATCAGACGGTTTGGCACTTTTGCCTTATGCAAAAAGCGTGTGTGCGGAATATGAAAAGTTACAGACGCAGGTTGACGAAATAAACGGTCTGCAATCGGGTATCATCAGAATAGGGACGTTTTCAAGTGTGGCTACACACTGGCTTCCCAATATCATAAAAAGGTTTCAGACGGATTATCCAAACATAGATTATGAGCTGTTATTGGGGGATTATACGGAAATTGAAAACTGGATATTAGAGGGGCGTGTTGACTGTGGCTTTTTGCGTCTGCCTGCACACCCGGATTTGGAAACGTGTTTTTTAGAACAGGACAAACTGCTTGTTGTGCTGCCGGAAAACCATGCCCTTGCAGACTGTGACCGTTTTCCGGTAAAAAACCTTGCCGATTATCCCTTTATGCTGTTGGAAAAAGGGGCAAAAGCTGAAATATCAGAAATTTTTGAAAGGTGTAATGTCACGCCGAAAATACATTTTACAACATGGGACGATTACGCCATTATGTCTATGGTGGAGAGCGGATTAGGTATCAGCATATTGCCGCAGCTTATTTTACAGCGTGTTCCATATAAAATCATAACAAAGGAATTAGATGTCCCGGCGTTCCGTAATATCGGTCTTGCCCTGCGGAGTGAGAAAAACAGTTCTTTGGCGGTAAAACGGTTTTTGGAATATATAGAAAACGCTTGAATGGCAGCTATCGCTATCCATGTTCCAAACAGTTTCAAAAATCTGTGTCTTTGTGAGGACAATGCCGGGATTGGAAACAAGGAATACAAGGGTACTGTATTCAAGGCAGGTAAGGTTTACTTCCCCGTCTTGGAATACCCTGCGTTGGCTCTGCCTTATTTCCAGTCCCGGAAAAGATAACACGGAAGCGGGCTTAATCTCCATAGGCTCAACCGATAATGAATGTAAATTTTAGTCTGTCATTTCTTAATTTAATATGCTGATTTCACTTGTTTTGCTAAAAAATAGTATGTCAGTCAATTTTTATTTCTAATGTATTTAACAGATTGACTACTTCCGGGAAAGAAAACTTTGCCTGCTTTAATTTGTTTGAGGATATATCTATTACATATCCCATTGCACCTCTAAAATCAGCTTTACGAATATCACATCTATATATTTCTGTGGCTTCTAATCGACAATCTTTAAAACTGCTTTCCTGCAAATTGCATTCTTCAAACATACATTCTTGTATTATGTTGGTTGAAAAATCGAATTTTATGAAACTCATTTCTGCGAATGTATTATACTTTAAATAGCAGTCTTTTAAACAATCAATACAGTGTGCATATTTTCCGGTGGGAAGTAGTTCATTCCAATGCACACCAATCAGATTGCATTTTTTAAAAGCAGCATTTTTGATTTCTGAATGTTTAGAAGCCAAACTTATAATACTGCAATTTTGAAATTTACAATTTACAAAAAAGCAGTTTTTTATTTGACAACTTTCAAATGTGCAGTTTTCAAAATTACAGTCTGTAAATTTACAATTTTCTATTATAGTATTTTGGAATTTTTTGTTTTGGATACTTTGTTCCTCGTAATATTCATTTTGTATTTGCATATCATATTATCCCCTGTTCTTATAAATAATTATTTTAATTTTAAATCAAATGAAAATGTTCACACGCTTTTAAGATACCGTCATCATCAATTCCTGTTGTTACATAATCAGCTATTTCCTTTAACTCCGAAACAGCGTTTCCCATTGCAATTCCAGTACCAGCGGCTTTCAAAATTTCATAATCATTCATGCTGTCACCAAAAGCATATGTATTTTTAATATCTATTTCCCAATAATTGCATAAAAATTGTAACCCTTTGGCTTTAGAATTTCGTTTTTCCACTATATCAGCCCCTTTTATATCCTCGCATAAGGGACATTTCAGTTCGGGAAATTCCTGTTCTATTTTTTTTGCGCCTTTCGCTTCTCCGACATAAGCCAAAGTATATATTTTTTTATCCAACAGTTTCCACGGGTCATTATATTGTCTTTTTAACTCTCCCCAAATCTTCCTGTCACGTTCAATAACCTGTTCTGTATGGGTATAGTAATCATAATCTCCCAAAGTTGCTCCTACAGATAAATTTTCCCGTTCTGCAAATTTCAAAACCGCTTTAACCAAACTGTTTGACATATAAGTTTCATAGATTACTTCACTTCCTGCTGTAATCTTTGCTCCGTTACTATGGATAATGGAATTTGCCTGAATAATATCCCGAAACTGGCGACTGAAATAGTTATCCATATCACGTCCAGTAGCAATGACAATATAGTAGCTTTTACGAAGTCTGTTAATCGCTTCCATGGCACTATTCGGAATTTTGTGCGTCTTAGAATTTAGTAACGTCATATCCAAATCAAAGCTGATAATTGATTTCATAGACTGTTCTCCTTAACTGAATTTAGTTTTTCCTGCAATTTATTATAAAACAATGAAATGTGGTAGCCATCTACAATAGCGTGTGATACCTGTATTGTAAGCGGTATTAAAAATTTTCCAATTAATTCTGCATATTTTCCCAATGTAATCATCTTAATAATTTTATCATTCTCATTATTGGAGTTTGAAGAAAAATGCTCATAATGCAGTTTTTCATTCTTCTTTATATTCTTGTTCTAAGTATTTTACATATTTTTCAAAAACTGTAATAAAATCTGTTGAAAATTCTTTCTGAATTTTTTCCATAGCGTATTGTTCTGCTTTTTGCATTTTATGTGTAACTTTATATGCAAAATTCTTTCCATTGTCAGTAAGAGAAATTAACTTCTCTTTCGATTGTTTTTGTGATAAAAGAATGATATATCCGTCATTGATACATTCTTTTATAATTGTGTTGAGTGTTGTTCTGGGAATATGCCAATCATCACATATCTGTTTTTGAGAATGCTGCTTTTGGTCACTTAATATATCTAATAGCAATAATGTATTTTCTTTTACCCCCATTTCTTTTGCGATTTTGTAATAGACACCTATACATTTATTGGTTGTTAGCATGAGTTGGTATACTTCTTTTCTGTAATTTTTCATTTGGTTCTCCTTTTTTCAATACGGATTCGTATTGTATTTTAATACGAATCCGTATTGATGTCAATGTTAGAATATAGATTGTCGCAAAAAGATTTTTGTTCTTAACAAAAAATACCGGGAAACAGCAGTCCGCAGACTGCCATTCCCCGGCGTTCCATTACTCCATATCTTCAGCAGGCAGAAACACAAGCTCTGCAAATTCTTCCTCGGTCAGCTTCTTCAGCTTTTCCGCTGTGCGCTCCGCAA
>CAQBGY010000402.1 GCA_948759685.1 uncultured Eubacterium sp. | reverse complement strand
GAGAATGTTAACGAGGACAAAAATCAACCGAAAAACTACCTCTCATTTTCGTCTGACATGTCATTGCAGCCCACATCTCATGTAAAATACCCATACATACCATTTCCAAATCTCTGTTTTTTTGAGATTTGGAAGCATGACGCATTACACCAACCTATAAATCACATCTAAGACAGATACATCACACTTCCAAATCTACTTTTTTTACACCACTTTTGGAAACGTGATGGCAGATTTGGATAGCGGCAATCGTGATTATCCATCTCTTTATAGACTGTATATGAGGTGCACGAGAGTGCCAAATCGCATGTTTTTTACACACATTTGGCACCGTAGTGGATAATAGGAGTAAGATTGGTTTGGTTCGGGCTATATATACGCCCGATGAACTAAACCAACCATATATGGGCTGATGAAAATAAAATCATAATCAGATCTCTAACATAATTACATGTTGCAATTGACAATGAGTATAACTAACTATTTTGCAAAGCTATCCATTATAATTCTTTTATAATTCTGTCGCAAATATTGCTTAAATTTGCGACAAAACCAGACTTAAGAGACTCTACAATGTTCGTTATTTACTTACATCAGACGGCCAAATCTCATAATTCTATACCACATTTGGCATATTGATGTAAGTAGGCTGGGTATTTTTTTCCGTTTTGCTTTTTCATCAGGTTATTGTTAATTCATAGTCAATCCTTCCATATCTCACGGATTTTTCGTAAATTTGCAGTCTGAAACCCAACAAATCAGTATGATAGCTAAAGAAGATGTGTTGGACTTGTTGAAGTCCACAGAATCATATCGAGTGGAACGCACGACGAGTACAGGCAACATGGACAAGTTCTGTGAGGCCATTTGTGCGTTTGCCAATGATATGCCTGCTTCCAGAAAAAATGGCTATCTGATTATTGGAGCGAAAGATGACGGATCTATCGCGGGAATGAAGGTGGATGATGCTCTGCTGAAAAAGATTGCCGGAATACGTTCTGACGGCAATATACTTCCTTTGCCGACAATGTCCGTTGAACGGTTCTCTTATCCCGAAGGTGATTTGTTGGTTGCTGAGGTTCATCCATCTGACTTACCACCTGTTCGCTATCGAGGCAGAGTATTTATCCGAATCGGTCCGAGACGCGACATCGCTACCGAAGCTGAGGAAAGAATACTTGCTGAACGTCGTTGCTCATTCATGGCGACCTTTGATGCTACACCTTGTCTCAGTGCCAAACTGGAAGATTTAGATCTCGAATACATCAAGATCAACTATCTCCCGATGGCATTTGATGAGGAGACTCTTGCGAACGACAAGCGCGACATAAAGGAACAACTTGCCTCTATCCATTTATATGATCGAGACAATGACTGTCCTACATACGCCGGAATAATTCTTTTCGGTAAAAATCCCAAGTATTTTCTTCTAGGTAATTATGTGCAATTCGTGCGTTTTGCAGGAAAAGACAAAGGTGGAGACATTCTCAATGAACGTCAGTTTGCAGGCCCTCTATATAAGATGTTGCCGTCGCTGGAATCCTTTGTTCGTGACGGCATAATAACCCAGCGACCTATACCGGAAACTCTGTTCCGGGAAAGGACTGTCTGGAATTATCCGGAAGGAGCAATCCGCGAATTGCTGATGAACGCCTGTATGCATAGGGACTATCAAGCCAATATGCCAATTCGGTTGTATCAGTTTGATGACTATATCGAAGTTATGAATGCCGGAGGTCTTTATGGCGAAGCTCGTCCGGAGAACTTTCCATCGGTCAATGACTATCGTAATCCTCTTGTGGCAGAAGCCATGAGAGTGATGAAGTATGTCAACAAATTCAACCGAGGAGTTACCCGTGTGCAAGAGATGTTGAAAGATAACGGCAATCCTCCCGCCGAATTTGATGTGAATACCATGACGGCATTTCGAGTCAATATCCATGCCACAAACGAGTCTGATTTTTCGAAGGGCACAAGTCAAACAGCCAAAACAATTGAGGAAAAAATCATTGAGTTCTGTAATGAGCCACGTTCATTAGCAGAAATAATGGCTTATTTAGGATATAAAGACAGAGGAAAATTCAAAAGTTCATATATAAACCCCCTGCTTAATAATGTCTTGGCAATGACTAATCCAGATAAACCTAATAGTCGGAATCAAAAATATTATTTGAAGGATACAGAAATTTAACTTGTTGCCTGACTTATGTCTTAGGCGACAAGTTAGGCAACAAGTTAATATCTTATACAGGATGTATTTTCATTAGTTCATAGGTGGTTCGCTCATTCCCATTGTGGTAAATCGTCGTAAACTTCATCAGTGTTACCATGCATTCTTCGTTAGAAAAATCACGATTGTATTGAGCAATTTCATCTTGAGTTAAGTCGGCAGATATATCTCCATTAATCTTCATACCAAACGGAGTACTTATTTCAAATTTTCCTGTGTCTATTAAAGCACCCTTAAAAAAAGCCTTCTCAGTAACCTCTTCTTCGTTACAAATAGTAGAAGATACTCTTGAATAGCTCCTTTTTACTTGCGTAGATGAAAGTTCAATATATTCACTACCTGATTCTATTTTTAAAATTGAATTATTATTAGAAACTTCCTTAAAGAAAGAATTAAGGAATCCCAACCCACGGGCTGGAAGCGATTGAATTCTTTGTTCGAAGGTCTCGTCACTGTTGGAGATATCATTAATTATGTCTATAACACTCTTTATTGATTGTGCAACCTCTTCTTCTTCAAATAGATCCTTAGGATTGAGCAGAGAAAGTTCATACCCAAAAGATCCCCTTTCTAGAGTTGTTAGATACAATTCGGAAAGTTTCTTTCCTCTTATCGTACCCCTCTTACTATCATTGTTGCCATAGCGACTAACAGACGTTTGTAATCGGATAAGATTCTGTATAGGTATCATGGTTCTGCTTACAAAGTTAGAACTAATTCCTAAAGAACCATAAACGGCATCTCCACTGAACAGCAATTTAATTTTTGGCTCAATTCTTTCAATAAACTGATCCAGTTGTTCTTTGAGTTCTGTTAGACGCTCGTTAAGAGAAATCTCAATAAATGGGTTACCATTAGCCATTGCCAACAGTTTCTCAATCTCAAGTATCTGAGATTGGATATGTAGTTTGTCTTGATGGTAGCTCATATCATAGACTATTTAAATAAGATAACGCTTGACTATCATTCTGGGATGTCTGATATAATGGAATTCTTAAGATTCCTTTCCAAACGCCTTGTCGATTATGGCTAAATAATTGACACCAATACCTAGTATACTCCACTGTAAGCTCTGGGTTAGCATCATAGGGTACTGGATAATGATCCACTAGATAGTTTTGCTTGGAAAGCCCTGGTCTAATAAATTCAGGAAAATTGCTTTGTATTACAGCAGCCTGTACATTGCTTACTCCGCTAAAGAATGTTACCACATCGATATCGTGAGGTGCTCGTCCTTCTCTAATTTCTACATTTTCCGTAAAACTCCCATCAATCCATTGGAATCCATGAATGATTCCATGATTAATCATTTTTAGACGGAAGTTAACGAACCCAATCATAATACTTATCCTTTCCCTAGAGGTGGAAAAATGCCTACAAAATTCCATTATGTCACATATATAAGGGGATACCTCATCTATTTTGGTTGGATTACCTAGATGAGGTGGGATAACATGATTATGATTAAATGGTGGTATCATACATGTTGCGTTTAATTTGCAAAGTTACAAAGAATATTTTATGCAACAATCAAGATAGCCTATGCTTTAAAACATATCTTCTTTTGCACCGTTGACGATTGCGTCGATCTCGTCGGCGATTTCGTCGGAGGAGAGCTTGATGTAATCCATGAAGGTCTTTTGCGTTTTGTGTCCGCTGACGTGCATCATCTGGACGATGGTGAATTTATGGGAGAGATACATATTTGTAATGCCACTGCGCCGGGCTATATGGGTGGTGACACAATCATAGCGAGGCATCATCACCTCTCCTTTGTCGTTACGTTCTACTGCCAGTTCTCCGGATTTCTCCCTCTCTTTCTGTTTCATGGTGAGTTTTGTCGAAACCTTAACAGAAAGTGTCGGCACGCTTTCGGAGAGGACTTTAAGTATCTCCTTGATATAGCGGTTAAGAATCTGGTCAACCACCGAAGGAAG
>CAQBGY010000401.1:829-4173 GCA_948759685.1 uncultured Eubacterium sp. | reverse complement strand
CTGCGTCAATCTTGGCCTTTTTCGCCGCCCTGGTGCGTTCCTCATACTGCCGCTGCCAACCGCTGGCCTTGCGGCGCAAATAGGCTTGGTGGCGCTTGTCTTTGAGTTCTTCTTTCTTCCGAAGGGCCTCCTGTTCCTCCGGGGTCAGTTCCACATCCCGGAATGCCGGAGGGATGTACTTGCCCACAAAATTGAAGTAGACCTCCACCGCCTGGGTGGTTTCGATACTGCCCTTGCGGTCACGCTCATGGACAAGGATTTTCTCGACAAACTCATTGAGCATGGTGTTCGTCATATTCTCAAAGCCCTGGTATTTGTCAATCAGGGCAATAAACTTCTCCGCCGATTTCTTTCCCTGGTCGTAGCTGCTGACGGTCTTTTCCAACTCGGCAATCTCGGCGGCAAGTGCCTCCTGCTCCTTGGCGTACTGTGCGTCCAGAGCGGCATACCGGGCATCCGGCAACCGGCCCAATGCGTTATCCTCATAAATTTTACACACAAGACGTTCCAATTCCCCGGCCCGTTTCTGCGCCGCTGTCAGCCTCCGCTTTTTCTTTTTGATGTCGCTGTCCTGCTGGATGGCCTGTGCCTCCTGCACTTCTCGGATAAACGCCGCCCGGTCAGATTTGGCGAAATCGGAAATCGCCTGGAGCATCCCGGAAATCAGGTCAAGCACGACTTTTTCATTGATGCGGTGCTGGGTGGGGCAGAGCGTTCCAATGGGGACTTTGCCATATTGGGCGCAAGTGTACTGATGGACACGCTTGCCATTGTTGGAGCGGTGGACGTACATTTTCCCGCCACAGTCGGCGCAATACATCAGCCCTGTCAGCGGTGCGGCCTCGCCCCAGCCGTCCGGGTATCGCTTGACGTTCCCCCGAATACGCTGTACGTTGTCAAAGGTTTCCTGGCTGATGATAGCGTCATGGGTGTTCTCGAAAATCGTCCATTCGCTCTCGTCAACATAGTGGCTCTTTTTGTCCTTGAAGTGCTTGCGGGTCTTAAAATTGACGGTATGACCCAGGTATTCCCGCTTTTTCAGAATGTGGACGATGGTGGAAGAACCCCAGCCGTAAATGTCCTTGACCGGCTTGGTACGGTTCACACCCTCGTTAAATCTCGCCAGATGTACCGATGGGATTTCAACCTTGTCCCGGGTCAGTTGGGTGGCGATTTGATAAGGGCCGTAGCCCGCCAGTGTCATGGCGAAGATACGCCGTACCACAGCGGCGGCCTCGTCATCCACCAGCCAATTTTCCCGCTTTTCATCCCACAGGTAGCCGTAAATCACCGTCCCGGTCAGGTGCTTGCCGCTCATGCCCTTGGCCTTGAACACGGATTTGATTTTGCGGCTTGTGTCCCTGGCGTAAAACTCGTACATGATATTCAAGAATGGGGTCATATCATTGTCCCCTTTGGCGGTGTCCACATTGTCGTTAATGGCAATCAACCGCACTCCCCGCTGACGAAGTATCTCCATCACCTGACCGACTTTCAGATAGTCCCGGCCCAACCTGGACATATCCTTGACGATGATTGCCTCCACGCTGCCGTCCTCGACTTCCTCCATCATCGCCATAAAACCAGACCAGTCGAAGCGGGTTCCAGAAACGCCGTCATCGGTGAAATGCTTGAACCGAAGATACCCATTCTGGCGAGCGAAGTCCTCCAGCATGATTTTTTGGTTCCGGATTGAAAAACTCTCCCCGCTTAATTCATCGTCGCGGCTCAACCTCTCGTACAACAGCGCAATCTTGATTTTTGCCATAGCACAAACCTCCTCAAAATGAAATATGCTCTAAGCTGTCCTCACCAATCACTGAAAAATCAGTTGATTAACAAGTCACTTAGAGCATATATCACCTGCTGCTAGTTTATATTTTTTGTACTGCCTTACTGCAAAATGATGAGGATTTTTTTGCTCCAATGCTGAAAATAACATATCTATAGCATTTTGAAAACTCTCATCATCTTCTCTTACTTCTGAAGCATTGAGCATTTCTAAAAGTGTTGTCATATTTTTTTGTTCTTCTGGTGCTTCATAGCATATGTAAGCAATTAACACTTGATAATATAATGCTTCTGCTTTTGTCCAAAAGTCCTCACTGCCTTTGGTATCCTCCCCTTTGGTGTTTTCCATAATACAATTCACTAATTTTAATATATCATTTTCACAGCGAATATATTGAAAAGGGTTATATTTCATAGATTGTTTAAAATCAATAGTGTTTAATATTTTTATTTTGTATCCGTTTTCTGCTAACATTTTACCACACTCCATTACCACTGTGTGGAGTAGGAAAGAGTCGCCTTACTGCATTGCTCCAGCAGGTTTACCCAGTCCCCTCCCAAAACCGGACGTACACTTTTCAATGTATCCGGCTTACCATCATTGTTTCAAATTAGCGTTTTTTTCTTTTAAGGATGGTGTATTTTATAATGACAGGCTTTACAAACCGCAATCGTTTTGCGTTTTTTTGCTATCATAATTCTTTCCCATTCCTGTTTTCCTTTTAAATTTTTTACTTTATTTATATGATGTATTTCAAGAGATACATCTGTCTTTTCGCATAGTTCACAGATTTTTGCAGACAATCTTTTTTCAAGAGTAGTAGTCATTCCTGCGTGTCTTGCTCCAAAATTGATTATTGTCTCATTGCATTTTTTTGTATTCTTACAATCTTGCTTGATATTTTGTAAATTTACAATATTTTTGCCCTTTTGCGGTAGGATAAGCAATTCCCCAGCCACCATTTTGAACATGATATTGACAAAGCATTTTTTAGTGGTACTGTTATATTTTCTTGCAAGTGTTTTTAGACAACTATATTTCATAAGATAAGCAAAATAATCTAACCTTGCAAAATTACTGGCTAATCCATAATAATTACATATCCCTCTAAGTTCAGAATTATAGGAGGATATGATTTCTAAATCTGTACATCTATAAAGATATTTTCTTGGTGCAGGTTTTATTTTTCCATTTTTGTTTTGTTGTATCGCTGACTTCTCAAAAAGAAAAGGCATAATTTTATCTGAAAATGGTATATTCAGTTCTACTTTATAATTTAGTGTTCTTGATACATGATTTCCATATGGTTTCACCGTTTGATTTCTTCGTACCTGAATATCATATCCTAAAAATCTGGCGTACTGACTACTATGCGTAATCAATGTTTTTTCTTCTGATAGTTCCCTTTTCAGCTTTTGACTGATAAATTCTGAAAATTTTGATTTGATACCTTCACAATCTTTCCTATTTCCTTTTATGCCAATAATAAAGTCATCCGCATAACGAATATACTTTATTACTTTGTCAGTTTTAAAGCAATATGGAACTTTAT
>CAQBGY010000401.1:0-819 GCA_948759685.1 uncultured Eubacterium sp. | reverse complement strand
TATGCAATTGCGTTGTTAATGCTTTAATTCTTTTTAGGTGGTATACTTAAACAAATTTTACAGGAAATAACAACTAAAAAAATAGGGTATACTAAGCAATAAAAAATATAAAAAGGCAGGTTGTTATGATGCAAAAATAGGAATTAAGTGATTATCAATGGGAACAAATCAAACAGTTTTTTCCTCCTAAAACTTCAAATATGGTAGAGCAAGACATGATCCAATAGAGTTACTCAATGCAATTATCTGGGTATTAAGAAAAGGTTCTCCTTGGTGTGTTCTTCCTAAAAAATATGGTTATTGGCACACAGTTTATAACAATTTCAGAAAATGGTCATAACAAGGTGTTATGGAGAAAAAGATTCTACTTATGTCAAAGCACATCAGCATAGTGCTGGAGCTAAAAAAAAGGGGGATTGGGGGAGGGAATAGGAAAATCAATAGGGAGATTTACCAGTAAAATTCATGTAGCAACAGATGAAAACGGAAAAGTAATGGGTATTTTCATAACAGGAGGAAATATACATGATAGTATATAAGCTGAAAAGTTATTACACGATACGATTCACGAAGGAGTATATGTTATTGGAGATAAGGCATTTGATTCAGAATGGATAGTAAAGTATATTGAAAAAAATAAAGGTATTTGTGTAATACCATCACGAAAAAACCGAAAAGAACGAAGAGAATATAATAAAGATATTTATAAAAACCGAAATCAAATAGAACGTTTTTTCAACCAATTAAAACAGTTTAGAAGAATGGCAACAAGATATGACAAACTACTATTTTCATTTTTATCATTAGTACAACTTGCTG
>CAQBGY010000400.1 GCA_948759685.1 uncultured Eubacterium sp. | reverse complement strand
AACCCCTTGATTTTACTGGGTTCCTCTAACTTGTCCCTATTATAACACGGTCATCAATGTAATCGGTATCCAGCCTTTGAAGCGTTTTTTCCACTGCGTCCTCCTGCTCATAGAACGCCGGCCAAATCTTAGTTTCCAGAAAGATTTCCTCTCTGGGCACGCCGGACTTTTTCATAGCCCTGCCCACAGCCTTCTCAGAGAGATATTGTCAAGTGTGTTTGTAAACTTTTCTTATTAATTTAGCAAAAAGGGTGTATCATACCAGAAGCTTTCACCTCGTCACGATACACCTTTTTGCATGATTATCCGTCTTTGTTCTATTTATACAGACTAATCTTCTTCAAAATCCACATAAATATCCCGGATATTCCTTTCTATATTTACTCCATGAATATATCCGAAATTTATTTTTCGCTCACGTATTACATTCATGAACTGATGGTATTTTGAATGGCTGATAGTATCCGTAAAGAAATAGACATAATCCGCCTTGTCAACAATCGAAACATCTGTCGATCCACTGGCCTCTGGATTGATAAATAACCAGTCTGGAAATTCTTTCTTCATCTTCGATAACCAATTAGAATGTCCTCCCACTATAACGATCCGGTAACCGGCAATCGTTTCCCTCATACTTTCAATCTTCTTATCTGTTATGGGATTATCGCTTTCTGTCAATTTATACACATAATTTCTAAGCACTGCCAATTCACGTTTCGATGCCTCCAGCTGTTTTCTGATATCTTTTGATTCCTCTTCAAGCCTTCTTTTTTCAGCCAAACCAGCACGCAGAGTACTGTTATCTGATTCAAGCTTGTGGACTTTACGGCGTAATTTATCCACTTCCTCAATGAGCACGGACTCATCATGCCTGCATTCATCTGCTCCAGCATGTTCCACGAAATCTTTTACCTGCCTTTTCGTCTTATTATTCTCTGATCTGCTGGTCTTGACCTGCACATCCTCCGGATGAAACATCGACGGAAATTCATCATAATAAAATGTTCCAGATTCTCCATAAGCCAATGTCCTGAGCGTTTCAGCCAGCCATGACGAATTGCACGTCATTGCGCTTGCACAATGAAGGATCATTCCGTAAAGTGTAAGCTCCTCTGCGGAATATTCTCTATTGCTTTTGGGAAAAGTTTTCTTCAATATGGACAACGCTATGGCAAGGCGATCTTCCACACCTCTGTCATTTTCATCACACCAATCTGCATATTCCGGGCTGTATCCCAGCCATTGAAATACATTTCCGAGGAATTTCGACATCTTTGCATCAAGGAAGTATAATTTCTTTTGATCGAAACGCTCATCTATTTCCTTCCGGCAATCCTTAAAGCTGTCGCCAACATCCTCATCAAATGAATATCCAACGCTTAAACCAAATTTATTAATAAATTCATTTAAAATTCCATATACAACATGACATTTCACGTCAAACTTAATGCCATACATTGGCGCTATACATAAAATTCTTGACAGATTTGCATAGTAAAGATGTCTCCTTCCGGCTTTGCCAATGCCAGCAGTTCACTGAGTGACATCTTACTAAATCTTTTGAGTGTCCGGTATTCTTTTTTATAATATGTTTTATGCAAATACAAAAACAATGCCTTCGTATATTCGCTTCCGCTATTCACCGCGTTCATCATCAGGCCAAGTGTAAATCTGTTAAACATCAGTTCCGGCCAGTCTTCACCGGCCTCGATATCGAAATACTCTACATCTTGGTGTTTTGGAATGTTTGCAAATTCATGGACATAAAAATCCCTTGCAATCAGCGGAAAGTCTTTCCTCATCTCATCATTTATAAAAAAATCAACAAAAAGATGTTCACACCCGTATGTATCCAAGGATATTCCATTGAAATCCGGCATCAACTTTTTATCATCCTGAATTTTCATCATATAATTGACAAAGTTTCCGCCCGATTCTATCATGCTTTGAAGCAGATTATTTAATTCTTCTGTACTTGGCAGCCCGTCAAGCGGAAAATTAACATTCTTCATGCATGTTGTACCTCTCATCGTTTTATGCCTTGAATTTTTCAAGGTCTGCCACATCTTTATTCGTGCATCAGTTCCTGCCTGAAACAAAATATCTGACTCCGTCTCCTTACAGCAGTCCTGTATCCTGTCCAGTTACCCCTTATGTCTCAACCTCTCAACATTCCTCGTGGAAATTTTCATAATATTCCTATCTCTTGTGGTTTCAATATTACTTTAACAGGAGCGACCTCCCCTCTTTTAAAAAGCCCTGCCACTGAATAATCCAGATACTTTTTTCTGATTTCCTCATCAGCAGTCCTACCCTTGAATATTATTCTGCCTGCATCAACCGCTTCATTGTACGGAATAGTTTCTCGCACCTCATTTTCGGCTAGAAGCCATTCATCTATCTGATATACTTCTTTCACAATCCCATAGACTACGGCTAAAGCATATTCTGCCTTCTCCACACTGGCAATCTTTCTCTTCCAGCATCCCCGAGTCACGTCATACAATTCGGTTTTGCTCATTCCCTCTCGAAACGACTTATTGATTTTGATAATTACGATATTTTCCCTGATCTCTTCCATTGTAAGCTTCTGTGGCATACTTCTGCTGTGTTTCATTTTCTATCACCCTTACGATTTTTATATTCCCTACGCATTTTTTCTATCATATGAATAGGCTTAATCCTCATTTCACCAGAAACATTCTTATCAAGCTCCATTAAATTATTTACCATTATATGACGATTATTATGGCTGTCTCTTTTTCCCGCATTGTTCCACGGCTCTTTTCCCGGACCATTATATACTTCATACACATTTCCGCTTTTATTCAGATACATTACTATCAAATATTCCGGTTCATGGTTGATTACTATGTTGTCCTGTTGGGAAATCTTAATCTGTACTTTCCTGCCATTTATTTCCCCATCATGCACTGCGGCTGATGCAACATAAAGTTCAATCCCATAATAATAAGCTGCCATAACCTCGCCTATGCTTCCAACCAAGTGACCGTCTAAGGTAAAATGCCTGCCTGGAAACTCCTGTTCTAATTGTCGGACTATATCAATCAGCTTTTGTACCTGAACTTTTACACTGTCCATTTTTTTCTGCGTATATAAAATCTTTTCCATAGTCTCCCTCAAAAAAGTATTATCAATTGTGTTTGTAAATTTTTCCTCAATATTCTAAAATCCACAATTCTTACTAATATCAAGTCTCAAAAATGTGATGCTTTCCATTTCTACAACATCTGTAACCCTAGAGTTACAGATAAATATTCCAATATCCTTTTCTATCAGACCCCACTCTTTCTACAATGCCCTTGTCTTTTAGGTTTTTAAGCTTAATGGATACAGTTTTTCTGCTTATATCAAGCATTTCAGCAAGTTCAGCAGTTTTATATTTTGAGTTATCTTTTAATAATTCAATAATCCTTTTTTCTGTAACATCTGTAACCTTTTCTGTGACTTTTGTAACCTCATTGCTTTTTCTTCCGCCTGTCAGTGTTGCTCCCGCAGGTCGCATAGGCACGATTAACCTAAAGACATCGCCTTCCTCAAAATTTGGTTCTGCATCGGAATAAATTTTCGTGTATTTATACAAATTTCGAACACCGGAACCAAGTGAATCCGCATACCCAATATTTACAAAAAATTTCGCTATTATTGGATTTTTCGGATAAGGAGTGAAATTCTCAAGGCTGATTCTCCCCTTCCACTGTGTCCTGCTCCAGTTCTCCGTCCATATCCTGTCCTTTTCAATAATCAGCTTCGCCGGAAATGCACTTTTAAATTCCCTATGCACAAGCAGATTGCTCACAATCTCTCTGGCTATCGCAGTTCTCAGGCTTACATTGACACCGTCAATCAAAAAAAACTTATCATCAGTGTGTTTCTTAATAAAGTCAATTAACAAGTTATAGCTCTCCATCAAATTGTTTTCCACAATCAGACGGTCATCATAACGATCTAAGTTCTCTACACGGTAAATTGCATCTGTTTTGTATCCCGGCACACAGGACTGAATGGTTTCCGGCTTTCCAAATAAGAGAATACACGCCATATTAAAGCCTTCTTTTCCGCTTTCCATGTCTTTTTGATAAAGCCCGGCACTTCGTAACAACTCCTCGTATAATAAGTTTGTAAGCAAGAAAAACAGCTTACAGACTTATTCTTT
>CAQBGY010000399.1 GCA_948759685.1 uncultured Eubacterium sp. | reverse complement strand
TTGTTGCCGGGGTCTTTCATGTAACCGTAGGGCGGGTTACTGCAAAGATGTTCCCACGCTTCCCCCTTTGACTTCATCACAGCGCGAATTTTCTTACTTGTGTCCTTTGCGTACCACTCGTTAGTCAACCTTACATAAAGAATAACATCACAGCGGTGCAGTGGCGGTCGATTACTTCCGGCGAGATGGCGTAACGAATTATCGGTAGCGGCTACCGATAATCAGACCAGACTATCATATGGAGGTACACATGATGAGCGAATTGAAAGCAAAAATCCATGACGCAGAAACTGGCATCGACTATATCCTTGTCGGGGACTACTACATTCCAGCTATCGAACTGCCGGAGGACGATGACCGCCCCATCGGGAAATGGGGGCGGATGCACCGGGCATATCTGGAAGAAGTAAATCCGCTTCTGCTCAATCACCTGACCTTGACGGGTAGGCTCCATACTTACCTTGCTGACCTGGACGAGCAGGCAAAGAAACGTTGCCGGATGTTCATTCAGCAGATGGCCGATGTCGAGGGCGTAACCGAGGATTTGAAACAGCGGTCGCAGTGGGAGTGGGTCAGAGCCATGAACAGCATTGTCAGCCGTGCCGAGGAAATTATTCAGGAAGAGATGATTTATAGATAATGCCTGTCAAACAGGTCAGACTGGAAAAATGAAAGTGAAGGCAACAGGTCGTTTTTGTTACATCGACAGAGCGGCCTGTTGTCATACATGTGTAGAGTAAAAGTATTGACGAATATGTGAATGCCTGGTACGATATATGCGATAAGCATATATAAAATTAGAAATTGAAAAGTGTAAGCAATTTATGTATGCAGAATTGGGACTATTTTTCTTCAAGCCAATGCATTATAATGCTGATAAAGGAGGGCAAGTATGATGTTTGAATTAGCGAGTCCAGAAAAAATAGGCCAGTATTTGACAAGGCACATAGACGAACGATTCAATAGCCATCGGCAGTTTTGTAGAAAATATCTTGAGGAAAAGGGCGAGCAAGCGAACCCCGAACAGATACAGAAAATGTCAAACCGTTTGTCGCAAATTCTGAAAGGGAAAAAAGAAATCCAGTTATATGACCTCCCGTTGTTTTGCCGACTACTGGAAATTTCCTGTGAGGATATTCTCAGTGCGGGGAAGTTCCATACTCCTGCATCTGTGCGTTTTACGAATTACATTGCCGCTTTCTCTAAAGACAGGCAAGAGTGGGAAACATATGTGAACCAGGATGATTCCCCAATTCTAAATGCCGACGAATTTGGGAAAACCTTCATTGATTATGCACTGGCAGCCGAGAATTACGACCTTCTAAAATATTTGATGGATAAAGGGTATATCTGGTTTGTAGGGCCGGACGAGAAGAATCACCGTACTTATCTCACAGGTTTTGGGGCCGGAACTAGCATAGAAAAAAAGAACTTTCCGTATCCTCAGAATTTGAATGTATTAGATGTGCAGTTAAAGATGCGTGATGGACTGCGGACAAGCATAATTGCCTTGGCTATCCGGCATAAGGACATGAAAATGTTGGAAGACCTTCGCGCAAGGGAAATCCCATCTTTATACCAGATAAGCGCTTTTTCAATTAATCCGACTGCTTGTGAACAATATTACAACTTGGGACTCATGGATGCGCTCACCCAAGCCAACGACAAAGTTTTGAACTACTTTTCCCAAGAATTTGAAATTGCCGATAGAGTTGGTTTTTCAAACAGGTTCCTGTTTCCCTTTATGGGTGAGTTGATTGAACGACTTCTTCAAAACAATAACATCTTTGTGGAGTATATGCTGAAGGATGCTATCCGACATAATCAATCTGTTTATGACCAGCTTGATGCTCTACTGGTCGATGCGCTTGGGTTTTATAAACGCCTGGATTATGATATGACAAATGCCAGAATAAAAGATGATTTGACAAAAGAAATATTGCAGGATCTGCGGTTTTTTGATGGGGACTTGATTAGTTATTTCGCACTGTTACCAGGGACGAAGAAGGGATTAATATCCAATATCATTCGGGTGAATGCAAAATCAAAGGATACCATGATAAACCGTCAGATTACAGAGTTGAACGAATTATTTGAGGCAATTCATAATATCAAGCCAAAATTTGGAGGAGAACCGAATTATGTTTGATTATGAGGATGGAGATTTTATGCACATACTTTCCGACAGTATGGCGATGGACTCTGACGGACACATGATGACTCGAATGGGTAATAACATGGCGATGGATATAGATACCGGCGAACTGCATTTTGTTTCGGGGTGGCCGGACGATGAGGATGATGATTGAATGCCGCTTGGGAGGTTTACTGTGAAAAAGGCCATTTTTGCTCTATCCTTACTGTTTGTATTTTTACTTTATGGCTGTTCAACTCCGCAGGCTCCCCGCATTGAAACATTAAAAGGCTGGTCTTTTCAGTTTAATGCGGGAACAAATGACTTTAGCCTGTTCTTTGGACTCCTTGACGAAAATGATGCCAGCATTTCTGCTGAGGTTGATGTGGACATCCGAATCGTAAACGAAAATGATGAGGAAGTGTATCAAGACACAAAAACAGTTTCTAAAGATGACTTTGACTATTATACAAGCCAAGCCGCAGGAGAGCAATATCTTGCCAATATCAGAATACCCGCATCGGATATTTCACCTGGGACATTCTCCAACGGAAAAGTCTTTCTGACAGTTTATAAAGACGATACCGTCAGATTTGACGAAGTAAATTGCGATGCGTTATATTGTCTCCCTATAAAAGATGTTCAGTTAACCTGCGATGCCCTGCCGCTCGAATTGAATTTGAAAGATTACTTGGGCAATACAGAATCTATCATTCGGATTAACGATGTATCGTACAACTTTGAAAAAGAGTATCTCCCTCAATTGGAAGTTACTATTTCAGGTGAGAAAACATACGGCGAAAAAAATTTAGGATATGACATCATCAGCTATAAGCTGTGCTTTGCGCTTGTTGACAACGCTCTGCGTTATGCCTAACCGCAATCCGACTTCCCGTTCAGAAAGTTCTTCAAAGAAGATTGCGTTTACCAATATTCGCTCACTGTCCGACAATAAGCGCAGAGCAGTTTTCAGTCTGTCCACCATTACCGCATGGACAACGGTTTCCGCAACATCCACCACTTCATCAACAATGAAATCAAGCACATTTCCCTCACTGTCCGTAAATCCCTCCAATGAGAGCAGCTTGTGGTTCGTGTCCAGCTTTTGCAGATAACGCCACCGTTCTTTATCCCGATAGAAATCCGTGTACTGTTCCCGCATTACCTCAAGCAGCCAGCCCTGCACGGGAATAAACAGCTTGTCCATGTAACTCTGTTCGGCTTGCCTGCGGCGGCAGAAATCCCGATAGGACAGTTCCACATAGCCGCTATTCTCTCTGGTATATACTTTTCTCGGTGCATACTTCACCGTAAGTACCTCCCATCTGAATTTTTGAAATGCTAAAATCCAGATGGAGAGGGCGGGGAGCGGCAATGAATACCACATACAGCTCTGCGGCATAATCTGATAAAAAACGACAAAAGAAAAACCGCAAAGGCACTGTGACCTCTACGGTTATAGGAGATATGTATTCTGTTAAGTGGAGATTCTACTTCTGGTTTCATGGTGAGAAGTAGTGTTGCATGGACAAGGATTTTTTTAACTGGCTTCCTGCCAATCCCCGATATGCTATGTATAAGTTATTTCTGCATTGCATGAGCAGATAGATTACTACCCGAAAAAAGGACATAAAAAAATCCCTCCAAACTTAAAACAGGTCTGGAGAGTGTCTGTTAAGTCTTTTCGGGCATAGCAAATCAGCCCACCAAAACACCGTTTTTTTATATGGTGGGCGTTTGCCTTAAAACCTTATGAAATATAAAATGGAGCCGACAAACTGTGGTTGCTCACTTTGTTCATCGGCTCTGCGTCTTATGCGTCTGGATCTTTGATGACAGATATTTGTAAATTCTTGGCTTCAATCAAAACTTCCTGCTTGCATTTCGGACAGTAAAGAGGGTAGTTTTTCAAAATAGTATCCTCTCTTATTCTGTTACGGGTTTTATCACCACAAATAGGGCAACATATCCATTCTGTTCTCATAACTGTTGTAACTTGCCTTTCTTCAAGCGAAAAACCATATCAGCTTGCTTTGCAAGGTCAT
>CAQBGY010000398.1 GCA_948759685.1 uncultured Eubacterium sp. | reverse complement strand
CTACAAATTTAACACTTTCCGAGAAATTACATGCACCGGGATTTCGGCTTGAGCCAGTTTTATCTGGTTTATTTATCAGGAGCAACTAATGCGAATGATTGGTCAGCCGGAGATGTAAAGGCAATTTTAGAACCAACAGCTACCCCTACCGCATTTAAGGCAAAATGGTATGGACAATAGTTCGGTAAAATTTGCATATTCAATTGAATATCAATAAGATACAATAACAATTCAATATCAATGCAAACTATTGTGTATCAGTGCGATACAGCTATGCCTGCTCAAAAATTACCGAACTGTTGTATGGAAAGTGGAAGCAAAAAATGAATTTCACTGTTATATTTAAGGAAGGGTTAATGACTACTTTTGATGAAGATAAAAATCAAGAGGCTTATATAAAATTGTATCCTGCTCAAGCATCTCAGTCAGCAAGCGAAAGCGATGAATGGTCTGGGACTGGTTTTGCGCTTAAAAATGGCTACGTGGTCACGAACTATCATGTAATAGATGGTGCTAAATCCATAACGATACAAGGCGTAAAAGGGGATTTCAATATATCATATAATGCTTCCGTAGTTGGTTCAGATAAGAATAATGATTTAGCTTTGTTGAAAATTTCGGATTCATCATTCAACGGGTTCGGGACAATCCCATACTCAATAGCATCTACTATATCTGAAGTTGGTGAAGATATATTCGTACTTGGCTATCCTCTAACCTCAACCATGGGGGATGAGATCAAACTTACAACAGGAGTTATTAGTTCTAAGACGGGGTTTCAAGGAGATGTAGCTCTTTACCAAATCTCTGCACCAATCCAACCAGGCAACAGTGGTGGCCCATTATTTGATAAGAAAGGTAATGTAATCGGTGTTGTAAGTGCAAAACATGCCGGGGCAGAGAATGTTGGCTACGCTATCAAATCAATGTATCTACGCAATCTTATAGAAAGCTGCGCATCATCGTCGATAATTCCTACAACAAACTCTGTATCAACATTGCCATTGACCGGGAAAGTCAAAGCTGAGAAAAGCTTTGTGTTTTTCATTCATTGTTCCTCTACCTCTAATAGCAATGCCGTTTCTTATGCGAGCCCTAATATTGAAACAAATTCCACTTCGCCAAATTCCACAAGAATTATAAAATCCCCGTCATATAAATCTAAAGGAGATGGGAATTTGTCTATTAATTCCATCACATTAACGCCAACATCAACTATACTTGATTGCAGTTCCACTAATCCATTGTATCAAGGCTGGATGAATATAAGCAGAGATGCCTATCTTCAGGTAAATGGAATTAAATACAAACTTACAAATGTCGAGGGCATAGCTTATGCTCCATCAGTTACTTCTTTTGCCTATCCAAATCAAACATTAAATTTCAAGCTATATTTTCCGGCAATACCATCTACTGCAACGATTCTGGATTTTATAGAATCTCCAAATTCGGGTTGGAAAATACTCGGATTGAGCCTAAAATAACGCAATAATGAATTTTAATATTTTCTATTCATGGCAATCGTCTATTGGAGGTAACGCCAACAGAGGATATATCCGTGATAAAATCAAGTCCGCTCTTTCAACATTGGAAGTGCAATATACTATACTCGAAGATTCTAGAGGTACGACTGGTGCGCCAGATATACCTAACGAGATTTTAACCCAAATTGCGCAATCTGATTTATTCGTATGCGATGTTACGCCAGTTTACATATATATCATTGATGATAATACAAAGAAAGGAATCCCGAATCCAAATGTAATGTTTGAATTGGGTTTTGCCGTGAGATGTTTAGGCTGGGAAAGAATAATTTGTATCTGTAATGAAGAATTCGGGCATATTGATTGCTTGCCTTTCGACATCTCGAAACACCGAATCCTTGGCTATAAAAAGAAAGAAGATGACAGGAAAAGCCTCCGATCTCTATCTTTGATTAAGCCATTAGAAGATATAGTCAATAATTATGAATCAATTCTCTTGCATGGCAATGAGTTCGACTACAAGAAACATGATGTTGAAATTTTTAACAATCTAATGGGCTTTGTAACAGAACGGGAGTTTATCAATAGTATAAATGATTTTAAGAGTACAGGTCGATTCTTTAAGTGGTACGAAAAGGGGTGGGAATATATTCAATATTTTCAAGAATACCCGGAAAATAAGTTTGTGAGTCCTGTCCTTAATGAGTCTTTCAAAGAATTGTCTATCGCATTAGATAATCTTAAATCTTTGACATGTAGAATTTGTCATGCTTATAATACACAATATTGGGAGTATGAGGAACCAGATATAGAGTATACTAAAGAACAAATTCAAGAGATTTTAATGACGCAAGAATACCGAAAGAGAGATATACCATATCCTTCGAATTGTGATGATAATAATCTTCGCAAATATTATGATGCGATTGAGAAAGATGAAAAAGATATTGTTAAGCATTCAAATGATATACTGACGGCGTATTCTATTTTTAGGGATGCCGTAAAAAGAGAATTGATAATATAATAGCCCCATTGATGTTAGATAAATATCATTCAATGGAGCGTAAGTCCACTATTTCATCGAGAAACCTCCGTTGAGATTCTTACCTCGTTTCTTGGCTCGAAAGGCGGCAAGGGCTTGTTTTATCGGCATATCAGGGTGTCGGCGACGGAATTCCGGCCATGTTTCGCTGTTGCCTCCCGATACCGTGCATGGGCCTTCTTCTGTGGGGGATTGGAATGCTCCCCCATATAGCCCGAAATTGTTGTGTCCTTGCGCCTGTGCCGGAGCATCGGGATTTGATGAAAACAACTCCGGTTTGAGTTCTTGAGGATTGAACTTGACAAATATAGTGGAGTATTCGCCATTACATCCGTCGATGCGGATTGTTTTGCCGGAAGTGTAATCCCGGATTTGCGATGCGGATAACTTCACGCCTTTGTATGAATAGAACGGCACAATAGAACCATCGGCATACATCCAGCTTGATTGCTGATGCAACGGTCTGTTCTTTGCAAGATGAACCTTGATGTTGCCGAAGCTGAAACGTCTGTCAATCTTCGATGCCGGAAACCGTTTGCCTTTACAGATGAATGAAAGACCCTGAATCTCGTTTGTGCCTCGGCGGTATTTGTATTCAATACTAACTCCGGAGGCTTTCAATTTAGCCTCAAACTGCTTGAAAGTATGTATGCCCGAATCATGCCATACGGCATTGACGGCGTTGAAAATCTCGTAGCGAATCTTCTCCGTGCCTTTCAGTCGTTGGGTGTTGGTATGGCTCTTGTCATTGGCAATATACAGTCCGTATTCTTTAGTCAAATCCATGCAGACTTTTCTATTTCGGGCAAAATCATTCCTGTCCGAAATCATTTCGGCATGGTCGTTTATCCGGCAGAACACAATATGGCAGTGTGGATGCTCTTTGTCAAAATGCCTTACAATGATGTATGGCGTATCGGTAATTCCCATTGTCTCCATATATTTATCGGCGATTTCAACCATCGTCTTGTCATCTATTTTGTTCTTGTCGTTGGCATGAAAATCGAGCGAGTAATGGCCTACGGGTTTCTTAATTTCGGGTCGCAAGGAGCGGTTATCCTCAAAAGTCCTGATTATTTCCTCCCGGTCGGCAGCGGCCAGTATATCTGAACAAGCGATTAATTTCCATTCATCAGATGGGGTGCCATCCGGATTATCCTTGCTTGCGCGGGTCACATAGTTGACGCAGTTGCGAAAACTGTTGCCCTTGACAATCTTAGCCATCATACGCTTTCAGCCTCGTTTCGATATTTCATAATGAGATTTTGAACGAACAATTTGTTCTCCAAAATCTCTTTCCAAGTACGCATGAACCTATCCTCCGTTGCTCCGCCTTTGATAATGGCGTTGACAAATTTGGCGATTTGATTAAGGTTGGAGGCTAGACCCTGAAGGTCGCGTATGGCCTTCAAATCACGAGGCGAGAGGCGTTCAACCACCTTGCCTTTGGCGGAGATCTGCCGTATATATTCCGAACGGTTAAGCCCGGCGGTGATGGCCTTGTCCATCATCTGACGGTAGCTGTCTATGTCGAATTTCACAGGCACGATGATTGACTTTCGTTCATCTGCAGGAAGTGCGGGACGCCCTTTTGAAGGGCGAAAATTGGATTTTCATTCGAAAATATTTTTATTGTGAAGTGCTGATTTCCAACACTTCGTGTTT
>CAQBGY010000397.1 GCA_948759685.1 uncultured Eubacterium sp. | reverse complement strand
AAAACTGGTACTTTACATGCGCGATCAGGGGCTCGAACCCTGGACACCCTGATTATAGGGCGTTTTCTTGATTGTTTGTTTTTAATTTTAAACTTTTTTATTTTTTAGGATATTGAAAAGTTATCCACATACTGTGGCTTGCTGGGATCGTCCCTTGATAGATAGCTTGATTTATTACTTGATTTACTACTTGATTTATTACTTGATTTAGACACTCGAAAAAGCCTGATTTTATGCGGCTTTCCGAGTTTTAACACCATAGACTTTTCCACGAAGCACCATAGACTTTTCCGAGTAACACCATAGACTTTTCCGGATATCACCATAGACTTTTCCGGGTAACACCATAGACTTTTCCGGATATATCATATTTTTAATTGACAAAAAACATGATATGTTTTATTATGGTAGGGAAAGGAGTGATACCATGCCACGAAGAAAGAAACTTCCGGCAGTCCCGGACTATAAAGGGGCAGGGAAAGAGCCGGACAATTTGTTTATCCAGAAGTCCAATCCCCTCTTGTCCCTCTCTGAAACCGGGCTGACGCTTGCGGAATTTAAGATATTGGACGCTTATCTTGGACGAATAAACAGTCATGACCCGGAAAAGCGGTTTGTCCGGCTTGAAAAGGGCGAGATTGAACGGCTTTTGGGCGTTTCCCAGATAAAGTCTGATGACCTTGAAAAGAGGATTGACAACCTCTTTCAGACAGTCACTATTAGGGACAAGAACAAGAGCAAGGGATTCTGCAAGATTGCCCTTTTTGAGAAAGCGGAGTGTTACCAGGACGAAGATGGGCTGTGGTTGGTTGACTTGGGTGCAAGCCCTTCCGCTATGGAATATATCTTCAACCCGGAACGGCTTGGGTATCTGCGATACAATCTGCGGAACGTGATCAAGCTGACTTCCAGATACAGCTATGTCCTGTTTCTGTATCTGGAACAAAATAGGCACATGCACCTTTCTTGGGACGTTCCTCTAGACGAACTGAAAGCCCTCCTGCGGTGTACCGCCGATACCTACTTCCAATTCTATCGGTTCAATGACTTGGTGCTGAAGAAGTGTACTGAAGAACTGAACAACAAGACTGACTGCAAATTCACCTACAAGCCGATAAAGAGGGGCAGGACGGTCAAGGCGGTACGGTTCAGCCTTGAGCCACTTGCCAGGAGTGATGATATACCTGGGCAAATGTCCATTGATAATTTCCCGGAGATTATGCCGCCGTTCTATGATGATATCTATGACGAAGAAAAGGCAAGGCATGATAAGATTTGCGAGGGATTCGGGAATTCAGAGTTTTCCGGATTTACGGACGAACAGCTCGTACTGCTCAAAGATCTTGGTTGGTCAAGAAAGCGTGAGAGTGATATAGAGCGGCACCAGAAAATCCTTGGAAATTTTTCCACCGCCTGCGAATATGCAACGGTTGACTACCTCCGGCAAGTAATCCTGACGGCAAAAGCGCGTCACCCGAAAGACTTATTCCTGTACGTCAAAAAAATGATAGAAAATGATAACTAAAAGCTTAGAAAGATACACACTTATTGATTACTGATTAATGGGCTATATTGTCGTAGTGATATAGCCCTCTCCTTGTACTTAACTGCGCAGCGGTTTAACTTAACTTCTTTTTAAAAACTATTCTTGCATTAAATTAAATCGACATCCGGTTTCTTCTCTTGATAAATAATATTATTTTCTTCATCACGAATATTTATTTGTTTGTAATTTATGCTTTCTTCGTCATTTATCTTATAAATGTTATTTGTAGTATACATCTTCAAATCATTATTTTCTTTTTCATCATGAGTTATTTCCATAATATCACCGGGCTGACATTCTAAATAAAGACAAATTTTTTCTATTGCTTCTCCACTTATATATGCACCTTTTCTTAATTTTGCAACAGTGGCGGATGACAATATATTTCGTAAATCAGATAATTTTATATGCTTTCTGTTTAACAAATCAAATAGTTTATAATATTGAATCATTTCTTATTCTCCTTTCAATATTTATTATATTTGTTTTTTAATGTTTAGTCAACTGAAAATAATATTTAATATTTTAAACATTAACCATTGACAACAGTTTACAAACGTAGTATTGTTTATATATCTAAAGCACTTGTTTAGAAAAACGAATATATGGAGGCTATATGGATAATGAAAACTCACACCTGATTTTTCAGTTAATTGAGGACAAGAATTATCAGGACGGCAATTATGAATTCAAGTACCAGAAAATCGCGGAGATTATTGAAAGCCTTTATAGGCTTCCAGTAATGAAAATCATGTTCTTGGATGAAATTGTGCATTCTATGGCAGAACTAGTTAACGAGCCAGGACTGTTTGAAGTGAACATGACACAGGTTTTCAATCATGTTCCTGCATTGACAAGTTTCAGTAAAACAAAGGTTTAAAGGATTCCACCCAATAGGAGGAAGACTACGACCGATGGTTTGTTAAACCGATATTGCGGAGCTATGGAAACCCACACGCAGGGCGCGAAGCGAACCAGTGTATTGACAAGCGGTAGCGCGGAGAAATTTTACATACGGTTGCTTTCTGTGTTAGGCTATAGCTTTTTTGGTGTTGCACGCTCTGGGTTCTGCGTCATTGGAACGCCCTCCAAAGCGGGCGCTTCGGCGTAAATAGTGAAAAAAAATTGCAGTAGGCTTGATTCGGGAAGGGGCAGTACGGGAACAACGGCGCGGCGCAGGGTGCGGGGTTTATCCCCGCCACGCGCCGCCCCGCCCCTAACCGGGGAAATGAAGTGGGGGTTAGTATTACCCCCCACTTCGGGGACAGGGGACAAACACCCTTAAACCGTTGAAAACACTGCCTTTAGCTTGTCCCCCACATCCGGGGACAACTTCGGGGACAAATTGAAAGTGGGGTGAATCGTGGAAAATACAGATAGTTCTAAGAGTTGGTTTTGTGTGCTTAATAACCCGCAAGAGATATATTCCGGCGAGCCTCGCGACATTGCGGAAACTGTGCTTGATGCATGGGTAAAGGATAAGCCTACACGCACGGCGGCAGTTGCCTATTGTATATCGGCGGATGGGTTGATACATCTGCACATGGTCTTAGAGGATACCAACAAAGCCCGGTTCAGTGCCATTAAACGGGCTTTTCCTAAGGCGCATATCGAACCCACGCGCGGGACAAAGGAACAGGCAGAGGATTATATTAACAAACGCGGGAAATTTGAGGAAAAGGGGGAACAGGTGGTCTATATTGCCCGCTATGGGGAAATCAAGGGTTTCCAAGGTTCAAGGAAGGATTTTGAAGTTATAGAGGAATTGATAGAACAGGGCTATACTCCTCGGCAAATTGAGGGTATGAGCTTCGGATACCGCCGTTATAGCAAGATGATCCGGGAAGCGTTTTTCGATAAGCAGTCGAAAGAAACGCCGTATCTCCGGGAAGTACGTTGTATATGGCATGTCGGGGACAGCGGCAGTGGGAAAAGCTATACGATGGTTAAACTCAAGGAAAACGTAGGGGAAGATAATGTTTACTTAGTATCCGACTATGAGACAGGCGGGTTTGATATGTACAATGGTGAGCCTATTTTGTTTCTGGATGAGTTTCGCGGTCAAATTAGATATTCCGTCCTCCTTACGATGTTGCAGGGCTATAAAGCGCAAATACACGCCCGCTACAGCAATGTAATTGGTTTGTGGAGTGAGGTACATATAACAAGCGTGCTTCCCCCCGAAAAGGTCTATTCCAACATGGTTTCTGAAAACCGCGATATTGACACGATAAAACAGCTTTATCGGCGCATAACGCGCATTGTGTACCATTGGAAAGATAAGAACGGCGGTTATCATGAATATGATATCCCCATGAGTGAATACAGGGATTATGAATCTTTGAAATATGCAGCTTTGGGTGGCTTTGAGGATGCTGTAGGCGCTCCCGATGTTCCGTTTTTGTGAGGTTGTATTATGACAATAAAAGAAACTTTTGATAATTTTATATTGTCCCGGCATCTTTCGGGCTTATCAGATAAGACAGTTAAAAACTATGTGGACTTTGTAATGCCGTTTGTCCAGTATGCAGGGGAAACACTTGGTTTTCTGGGAACTGCCAGAAGCTACGGGAAAAGCCATCCAGCCCCGGTACACCACGTTCCTGTAATACGTGGTCTGAACCTACAGGGTAAAACATGCGCGGAAG